>JAHEJM010000175.1 GCA_024638815.1 Acidimicrobiales bacterium
AGGTGCCCGGGGTGGGAGTCGAACCCACACGCCGCCGAAGCGGCCGAGGGGTTTAAGCCCTCTGCGTCTGCCATTCCGCCACCCGGGCGTGGTCTGCCAACAGGCTAGTACCACGGAACCGCGGGTCTGTGCACTCCGACCCGGCAGCGGCTCGACGCCGGTGGATCAGCCGAAGCGCCGGCGTAGATACCGATACAGAGCGAGGGTCGGGTCGGTGATGAGCCGAAGGTAAATGCTGGCGACGCCGAGCTGGAGCACAATGCCACTGAGTTTGGCCATGGTGTACATGAGCCCAGGTTCGATCTCGTCCAGGGTGTACCGCACCGTACCTTCGCCACCCTCCCCGGGGCCATAGAGACAAAACCCGTCGGTTTGGTCGCTGAATGCGAACCGATTGGAGCGCTGGAACTCGATGAGCGGTCGCTGGATCTCGGCGCCGAAGCTACGACAGGTCTGCTCGGTCACCAGATTGTCGAGGGGGCGGACAATGGTATTGCGGGCCATGACGAGCACGATGAAGGCCGACACCGCTATGCCGGCGATCAGCACCCAACGAACGTAGTCGAAGCGGGGGCCGGAGATCGACGGTGACACATCGGGGTCGGTGCTTGTGGTCATCACATCATCAGCTACGGGACGGCAGTTCGGACAGACTCGGTGTGCGGCCGGAGCAACGGAGGCGCGACCGACAGTTCGTTCAGTATGCCTCAGATCACACCCCGGCCGGTGGCGAATTCCAAGCGAATACCCTCGACGTCATCATTGGTGAGTCATGCGGCCCGTCGAGCCGCCTCAAGCTTCGACGGGCCGCTGCCGGGTGACGGCGACGACCGGCCGGCGCTCGAAGTCGTCCGGTTGTCGTTCGTCGGTGGCGAATTGACCTCCGTGTCGCCGGGTTGGGACCGCGTTCGCTCCCGTGACCTCGATTGGGTGAGCTGGGCCAGCGCCGCCAACCAGAGCTCGTCTCTGATGGCGAAACCGGGGCGACGGTCCTGGTTGGCATGGACGATGCCCTCGATCATGTCGGCGACGACGGCGGGGGCCGGACGGTTGCGGTAGCGAACCGCCACCGTCACGGTGGACTGCCGCCGCTGGATGGCCCGTCCCGCCGCCGATCCGTGGCGGGGGGTTCGAAAGTCGGGAACACGGAGGCCATGGGCCCGAAGGACTCCGGCCAGTGCTTGGACGATACGGGCGAAGTCGACCGATGTCAGGGGCGAAGTTGTCGATCTCTCCGTTCGGCCACGATCGGTCGCCGAAGGGTGACGGATGTTCTGCCGGGACTCCACATGTTCACTATGACGATCGGGTGTGACAACTACGGCGGAACTCGACGCGCCCGGTCCCCATCAGCCCCTTCGTGCCGGCCCGGCAGCCGTTTCAGCCGGGTCCAACCGGCCCTCCGGTCGAGACCGCGCCCTCCCGCAGATCGATGACCGTCGGCGACTGGTTCGGTTCCCCCTCGACTTCGAGCGAATCGCCGTCGGGGGCGTATCGGGAGAAGGCGATCCACGCCACCAGACCACCGACTATGGGCACCCACCACGACACCAGACGGTAGGCGATGGTGGCCAGGCTGGCGTCCTGGGCACTGATGCCGGAAATGATCAACAAGGAGTACAACCCGACCTCGACAAAGCCCACACCGCCCGGGGTGATGGGGATCATACCCAGGACCTGAGCTCCGGCGTAGGCCAGGAGCACGAGGCTCAGCCGGGGGTCGGCACCGACGCTGTAGAGAGCGGCGATCAGGGTCAGATAATCAAAGGCCCATTTGCCGGCCGAGGCAGCTATGGCCGAGGGCCACCGATTACCGACGACCGAGACCAGCCGGTCCCGCTCGGCCACCGCCTTACCCCGCTCGACGCTCCAATCCTGACGGACCAATCGGCCCAGCACGGCGATCAACCGGGCGAACACGGCCTCGACCAGCTCCAACGGACGGGTGAAGACCACACCGATCGCTCCCACCGCCACCAGAGCCACGAACATCACACCTCCGGCCATGGCCGCCGGCAGCAGGCTCTCGGGAATGGGAGCCCCCAGCAGAGCCAGCAAGCCGGCCACGGCGGGAATGGCCACCAGCGCCCCGGTGGTCAGAATCGAGCTGACGGCCAGTGCCCCACCGGCCTTCGCCGGTGCGACGCCGGTGGTGGCCAGCATGCGGTAGTAGACGGCGCCGCCGGTGGCGGCACCGCCGGGAATGACGCGGCTGACTGCGTTCGACACCAACTGGCTGGTGGAGGCGACAAACCACGACACGTGGGGAAGCACCAGGCGGGTCAACCACCACAAACAGGCGAAGCTGACCAGCTCCAGCGCCAGCATGACGCCGAACCAACCGGGACGGATGGTGCGGAGCCGGGGGCTGGACGACACCAGATCACGGAGCTGGTCCTGCATCAAGTAGAGGGCGAGGACCCCCACCGACAGCATGAAACCCGACCATAGGGCTCGCCGAATGAAGGCCGAGTCAGTGGGAAGATTGCGGATCTCCTCCAGAGTGGGCAGCGACGACGCCCCTTCGACCTCGGCCAAGTCGGGTCCCGACAGGTCCCTCGGCGTCTCAACCTCGGAGGATGAGCTCGACCGGGCGGACTGCCTCGACGAAGAGCTCACCGGCTCACTCCCGGTGTCCTGGTCATGGTGGTGCCGGTGAAATCCCGCAGCGACCAGGCGAAGCAACCCAGCAAGCGATCGACGGCCACCAGCGGAAGACCGACGACGTTGGGATAGGAACCTTCTACAAACATCACCAACAATAACCCTAGACCCTGAATGCCGTAGGATCCGGCCTTGTCCCGACCTTCGCCGGTGGACACATACCAGGCGATCTCGTCGTCGGTCAGCGGTCGGAAAGTGACATCGGTTCGCACCACCGTGGTCCGCCGGTCGGTATCCGGACCGTCCTTGCCGGCGACGATCTGACTCCCATGACCCTTGGTCGAGGCGGTCGTCGCCGTGCCGACGGCCCCGACAACGGAGACACCGGTGTAGACCTGATGGGTTCGGCCGGCCAGACGGCGAAGGGTGTCCGCCACCTCGTCGTCGTCGGTCGGCTTGCCCATGATGGTGCCGTCGAGATCCACGACCGTGTCGGCCCCGATCACCAGACACCGCCAATCGGAAATGGCATCAGGCGCCGATCCCTCATCGACGGACCACCGCCGGTAGCCGGCCTCGGCCTTGGCCCCGGCCAATCGAGCGACGAGCTGTTCGGAACCCTCGCCGGGCCGGGGGGTCTCATCGACGTCGACCGGGAGTATCCGCGTCGGCACGCCGATGGAGGCGAGCAGCTCGTGGCGTCGAGGAGATCCCGAAGCCAGAACCAGAACTGGCCGTGATTCGACCCCCGACGGTGCCATGGGCCCAATGGTAGGGCCGTCGATGGCCGATTCTGACGCGAACCGACGGCGGGAGCCCGGCGGTGGCACACTTGGCCCATGGAATCGCAGTACACGTTCATTGCAGTCGAAGTGGCCGACGGTGTGGGGACGATCACCCTGAACGATCCGGATCGGCGGAATGCCATGAACCTCGAGATGTGCCGTGAATTGGATCATGCGCTGAACGAGCTGGAGGCGAACGAGCAGGTGAACGCCCTCGTCGTCACCGGGTCACCTCCTGCGTTTTGCGCCGGGGCCGATCTGTCCCATCTGGGCGACTCGGCCGAGGAGGGGCTGCTGGCCGTCTACGAGGGGTTCCTGCGGGTCGGCCGCTCCCCCCTACCGACGATCGCCGCCGTGAACGGTGCCGCCGTCGGTGCCGGCATGAATCTGGCCCTGATCTGTGATGTGCGACTGGCGGGCCGATCGGCCCGGTTCGACGACCGGTTCCTTGACCTGGGCCTCCACCCCGGGGGTGGCCACACCTGGATGTTCCAGAACATCTGCGGACCCCAGACGGCGGCCGCCGCCATCTTGTTCTCCCAGGTCTTCGACGGCGAGGATGCAGCCCGGGTTGGCCTGGTCCACCAGGTCCACGACGACGATGTCCTGCTCGATGCCGCCCATGCCATGGCAGCCAAGGCGGGAGCGGCCCCACGGGATCTGGTGGTGAAGACAAAACGGACAATGCAGGACATTCGATCGGTTGCCGGCCAGCGGGCCGCCGTCGACCACGAACTCGGACCCCAGGTCTGGTCGATCCGACAGCCGGTGTTCCAGGAGAAACTGGCCAAGCTCCGGGCCAGGATCTCCTCCCGTTCCTGACCATCCGGTCAGCGGCCGACCCTCCACCATCCGACGGCGCCGGACCGGGACGACGTCACGGCACGATCCAGGTTCGCTTGGCGGCTTGGATGTTCACGATCACGTCAAGTTTCGCGTTGTTTGGCCGGAGGCCAAACTCAAGCCGTCTTCGGCCGTCGGCAGGAGCACCGTCTCGCCGTACTAGTTTCGCCTGGTGGCTTGGATGCTCACGAATGAGTCAAGTCTGGGCGCTGGGCCGAGCGGCTCCCGTGAGCGAAACTTGAGGCGCCGCTCGCGGCGTACCTAGAGCCAGTGGCGGCAGAAATCGTCTCGGTGCTCCTCCCACTCCTCGGCGGTGATGGCGAAGCGAACATGGTCCTCCCACGACCCGTTGATCTCGAGGTAGCGCACGGCAACGCCCTCGTTTCGCAGCTTGAGCTTCTCCACCACCCGGAGTGAGGCCACGTTCCGGGGCACGATGGAAATCTGGATGCGGTGGAGCCGGAGTTCCTCGAACGAGTGCTTGAGGACCAGCACCACCCCCTCGGGCGTGTAGCCATTACCGGCCTGCTCCTGATCGATCCAGTACCCGAGATAGGCACTCTGAAACGGTCCCCGCTGGACCGAGTTGAGATTGATCTCACCGCAGAACACCCCGCCCACGAACATGCCGAAGCCGTACCCTGTACCCAGCTGCCACTCCCTGTCCCGAGCATGACAACGCAGGGCGAAGGCACTCCGGTCCTCGGTCGGGTCAGGGGAACCTGGGGGCCGACCGGGCTCCCACCGGGTCAGCCAATCGACGTTCCGCCGCCGCACTTCCTGCCATTTCCAGAAATCCTCGGGTCGCAGCGGGCGAAGAAGAATTCGTCGACCGAGCAAGCTGTGAACCACGGATCGAGCCTACTGTCTCTCAGTCATCGGCACCGAGAAGAGACGCCGGCTCGACGCCGGTGGCCAGGCCATCGAGAAGGGTGGCGGTGCTGATGAAGATGTCCGGCCCGGCGAACTGACGCATGAACTCGACCATGACACACATGGCGCCGACGATGTTGTCGACATGATGAGCCTTGAGCCCGGGGTTGAAGGCCCGATCGGCCGACGATTCGGTGGCCAATGCTCGAAACACCTCCTCGGCCCCGGCGTGGGTCAGGGTATAGCCGTCGATGGCCGACATGTCCCGGTCTTCGGCGTCCACGCCGATCTCGACCGCTGCGATCTCCCGAAAGGCTCCGAGCCCGATGACCGTCCCGGCTTCGATGGCGGCCACGATGTCGCGGTGCTCACGCCGGAGGTCATCCAGATGAAGCTCGATGACCGACAGCGCGGCCGACAGCTCGTCAGGGCGGGGCGGGTCGCCGTGGAGGTAGCCGGTGACAACCGTCGAACCTCCCAGGGGCAGGGAGAAGGCGCTGTCGGGACCGCAGATCTCGGTGGACCCGGCACCGATGTCGATGGTGGCGAACGGCTCGCCGACCGGAGAGCGCTCCGGACCCAGGCCTCGGGTCCGAGCGGCCAACCGACCCAGGCGGGCTTCCTGCTGCGGTGTCAGGATGGTGAGGTCGGTCCCGCACCGCCGGGCCACCAGCTCGGCCACCGCGTGACGGTCGCCCGACCGTCGGATGGTGTCGGTAGCCACCACGGTCGTGGCCGGGCTCGGTTTCGACTGCAATCCCAGGTCGGCCAGCACGGCGGCGAGAGCGGACTCGAGCCGGTCGAGAACATCGGCCCGAAGCCGGTCGTGGCCCTCGGCCGACCGGGCCAGGCCAAGGTACCGGGAGGCTGCGACATGCTCGCCGGTGGTTGCATCCACCATCAGGGCCTTGATCGATCCCGAGCCGATCTCGACGAACAGCCCGTCCGTGGACGGTGTGGACGGTTCCGGCCCGGTCATTGCCTGCCGGCGCCGGCCTGACCCGTCGGCTCCTCCTTGGTCGGAGGCTCGAACGGGAAGGCATCGCCGGTCTCGGCCAGTCGCTTATGGACCCAGTGGCCGACCGGGTCGTCCCCTCCGGCCAGGAAGTAGGCGTAGTGGGCATGAAGGCATTTGACACCTTGTCGGGTGCCCCCCACCCCGCCTGTGGGCACGGGCCCCTGGTGATCGGGGGGAATCAGGGCGTCACGCTCGGCCCCGTAGGCGTGGTGGGCCCGTCGAAGCCGGTCGGGGCCGATGGCGGCCTCGGCCGCCTTCACACCCCCGGTCGACTCGAGTCGGCCGATCGCCTTGTTGAGTACCGGATCGATGAGCCAGTACCGGGTGGGCATGGGCCGTCCCGAGTAGAAAAACGGGGCATTGATCAGGACAACGGGCGAGCCGTCGGGGCGAACCACGGCGATGTCGTAGTCGCTCCGGGGCCGCCGGCCCAGCAGTTCGATGACCCGCTCGAGCTGTGGCTGATGCCGCAGCCGGGACCGGCTCATGGTCGCCGGGATCAACCCCGGTTGATAAGCCACCAGATGAGCAGGATGAGGGCGACGACGCCGCCGACGGCGGGCAGGATGCGCTTGGCCCCCTCCTTGCCGGCGACATTGATCAGGTCGACGGGTTCG
>JAHEJM010000001.1:0-55277 GCA_024638815.1 Acidimicrobiales bacterium
GACCTCGCAATCCGGGTCGGGGCACCGCCACCGACGCTTGTCAACCTTCAACACCGTCGACCGGCCGAAGCACTCCAGATCCCGGATCGTTGACGTAACCCGATCCTGAGCTTCGGCACGGCTTCCACACCCCGCACACGCCGCCACCGTCGCCGTTGTCTCCACCGCCAATACCAACTCGTCACCATCGGTGATCTCGGCCGACAGAACCGTGAATCCGTCCAGTCCGAGCATCACCTCAGCAATACCGGTAGCGTCACACACGTAGGGGCCTCCTGGGTTGTAGTTGCGCTAACAACCACAATCATGGGACGGCCCCTACACCCGTTGGTGGACCCCCCGATCAACCCCACTCCCCACTTCGTTGAGAAGACCCAGTTTTCCCAGGTCACGGGTACTATCGGGCATCTGTGGCGACAACCAGATTCGTCCTACGACATCTTCGAAGGCACCGAGCAGATCCAGCAACTGGTGATCTCCCGGGCCATCTCCGGGATGCGTATCGAATAGGGTGTGCCCCCTACGGCGATGATGAGTTGGACGTTCCCCCCCACCTCACCCTGGGCTACGACGTCCTGCCCGCCGAGATCGCCGACTCGGCCGAACCACTCCTGCCGGTCGAGTCCGAGATCGACCGGCTGGTGCTGATGTTCCGGGGCCTCTCAGGACGGTGGCGGGTCGCCCATGAGTTCCCGTTCGGGGAGGGGCGCGGTTGAGATCCCGGTGACAGGGAGTGACACGCCGCAGAGTCGAGGTCTGATCGCCAATGCGAGCTCGCTGTTCGCCGGCCGTCTCGGCATCGCCGTCATGGGTTGGGCCGGGACGGTTCTCATCGTTTGAACCCTGACCGAGGAGCAGTGGGGCCAATTCGCCTTCGTCTTCGGACTGCTCGGCATGCTGACCATTTTCACCGACATGGGGATCGGTCGGGTGGCCATCAGCGGCGTCCACGACGAGCGCGGCGACCAGCCCGACTTCGCCGGAACCTATGTGGTGCTCCGAGCCATGCTGGGGCTGATCGGCTATGCCTTCGCCGTGTTGTTCGTGCTGGTCTTCGACTACCCCGACATCGTGGTACGGGCGGTGGCCATCGCCGGTGGTGAATGTCAGGCTCAACCTGGTGTTCATCCCCCGGTTCTCCTACGAGGGGCGGCCGCAGCCACCCTTCTCACCGAGGTCGTCATCACCTCGTTGCGGTGGAGGCTTCTGCTGCGCATCCCCGGCCTGCGACCGATAGGGATGGGCTTTCTGGGTCCGTTCCCCTCCGCCTCGCCGTCGGCCTGGGGATTGGCTGGACAGCAGCCCTGGCCGTGCCGTGGGTGTTTGCCACCGCCGTCGCCGGCCTGGCCGATCTCGCCGCAGTCCACCTGTTCAAGGCCACCGGCCCGGCCGGACTCCGCACCCTTGTCGAGGACGCCCGACAAACTGCACACCGACCAACCGTCCGCCCGATGCGGCCCTCCCGCTTTCGCCCCGGGTCCGACCCGGATAAGCATGCAAGCATGGATTAGCATGCAACCATGGAGCATCAGGATCCTCCCCGTGACATGACCGACGCCGAGGCCCTGATGTGGGCTGTGGAGGCCGACCCGTGGCTCGCCCCAAGTGGCGCAACCATCACCATCTTCGACCAGCACCTGGACTTCGAGGAGTTCCGGCGGGGGGTGGCCGCTACGGTGCTGGCTGAGCCCAGGCTGCGCCAGCATGTGGTGGCCCCGCTGGCCCCGGTGGTGGTTCCCCACTGGGAGGTCGATGAGGAGTTCGACCTCGACTGGCACGTGCGCCGGCTCACGGTCCCGGGCGACGGGACGCTAAAGGACCTGCTCGACTGGTTTGTGCTGTTCCTCCAGGATCCGTTCGATCGGACCAGGCCGTTGTGGCAGTTCATCGTGCTCGATGGGCTGGAGGGCGGTCGGGGCGCCGTGGCCATGAAGATTCACCATGTGGTGGCCGACGGCCAGGGCTCACTTCGGCTCGTTGCCGGCTTCACCGATCTGGTCCGGGACGTTTCCCACCCGGATGTGGACGATGCCGAACTCCACCAGCCGGAACCGGAATCGGAACAACATTCCGGTGTCGGTGATCTGGTCAGTGGTGCACTTCGCCGTCCGGTGAACGTGGGCAAGACCTTGCTCGACGCCATCACCCATCCACCGAAGATGCTGGAACTCCGTCGGGAAGTGGAGAGTGTGTTCCGCTCGGCCAACGACCAGCGGCACCCCGCCGGATCTCCTCTCTGGGTGGGCCGGTCCCGACGACGTTGCGCCGAGGCGTTCACCATGTCGTTCGAGGAGGCTCGACCATACTGGAAGGCGCGGGGCGGCAAACTCAACGACTTCTTCGTCACCGGTATGGTCGAGGGTGCCGCTCGGTACCACCAGGAGTTGGACTCCGACCTGGAGCGACTGCACATCACGTTCGTTGTCAGCACGGGGAATCCTGACGATCCTCACGCTTTCACCCCGGTTCCCCTCTATGTCCCGGCGGGGCCGATGCCGCTCGAGGAGCGATTCGTCGCCATCCGCGATCTGTTGCAGGAGAAACGCGGCGAGGTTCACGGAGCCGGACCCATGGCGGCCCTGGCTGCAGTGGCCGGTCTGTTGCCGACGCCGGTGGTTACCGAGGTGACCCGGGCTCAGGCCGCCCATATCGACATGGCCACCAGCAACCTGCCCGGCTATCTGGGTGAAACCTATGTGGCCGGGGCCAAGACCGTCTGCTCCTACCCGCTCGGTCCGGTGGCCGGAACCGCCTGCAACGTCACCTTGTATACCATTGCCGGCTCCATCAACATCGGGATGCACATCGACCCGGCCGCCATCGACGACCCGGGGCTGTTCCGCCGCTGTGCCGAAGACGCCTTCGGCGATCTTATGGCGGTCAGCCTCGACTGACCTCGCCGTCCAAACCCGACAAATCGGGGAGTAACGAACCGGGACAGAGAAGGCGGGATAACCGTCGAGGAGCCAGGGCCAATGGCCGACGAGAAACCAACAACAGACAAGGCGGGCGGCAACCCCGGCAGGAGCAAGGCCGGGCAACCGTCCACCGACGGCGGACCGAAGCTGCTGTCGGGGGGTAACCCCCAGATCCCGAAAGGGGAGGGCGACGAGCCCGTCCAGGCCTACATCGCCGCCATGCCGGATTGGAAGCACGAGGTTGGCCGGCGGCTCGACAAGCTCATCGTGGCCACGGTGCCCGAGGTCCACAAGGCGGTGAAATGGAACTCACCGTTCTACGGGATCGAGGGCAACGGCTGGTTCCTGTCCTATCACTGCTTCACCAAGTACGTGAAGGTCACCTTTTTCCGGGGCGCCTCACTCCAGCCCGAACCGCCGGAGATGTCGAAACACGCCGAGGTGCGATACTACCACATTCCCGACATCGGCGAATTCGATGAAGCCCAATTCGTCGACTGGGTCAAACAAGCCAGCGAACTTCCGGGCGAAGCCCTATAGGCGCCGCCTCGTCTGCCTCGTCATCACGTTTAGGCTCGGACCGTTTCGGAAATGTCAGCTCCATGGTCACGCCAAACCAGCCGACGTTCGCCGACGAGACGCCAGCCAACAGCGCCGACTCGCTTGACGGTGAGGTACTCGGAGAAAAGCCCGGAGACGACGGGCTGCCCGGGGCGAATCAGTTCACCGACCGGACCATCTTGAACTCCGAGGATCCGGCCATCATCATGGGTGGCTCGGAGACCATGGACGACATGGACACCAGGGTCTGGCGCGAGGTGCCGGAGGTAATCGACGTTGCCGAAGACGGTGGCTTTCGACTGATCGAACCCCGATCCGGCGCCGGCGATGGGCCAATTCCGGCCGATCAGGAGGCCTTGCTCGTTGGTGAAGAAGAGGCGGCCCGACATCCTTCGGCCGAGGAAGCGGCGTTGCGAGTCGACAAACGTTGAGGCTTCGCCTCATCGACTGTCGCAACGAGTCCATGCGACCCCGACGGAACACTCGTTCCGCCACTGGATGCTGGGCCTCGCGGAACTGGGTGAGGATCACGCAGCGGGCGAATATCGCAAGGCCCTCGACTCCGACGATCTTCAGGGACCGCTCCGCACCATCATCGAACGTCAGGCCATCGAGGCCGAGGGCGCTCATGGCGAGGTCCGTACGTTGAGCAACGCCGCGAACCGGCTGGCATTCGCCGCCCCGGTTGCCGACATTCGGGCCGCCAACGAGCGTCGCCCCGAGACCTTGGCCATGCTCAGTGCCAACTTTTTCAAGACCTTTCCCCCAGCTTGAGCGGGTCCGATTCAGCCATGCCTGGGGCGGTGTGATCGACACCAGCAGCCGGTTCAGTGTGTTCTGGGGTACGGCCCTTCGGGGCGGCGTCGGCTACGCCCTCGGCTACACCGGGCTCGGCGTCGGGGCCTCCCGATTCGGAGCATCGGTCATGCTCGATCTGCTTGACGGCATCGACTCCGAGGCCACCAGGAGCAAGTTCGTCCCTACGAAACCGGTTCCGTTCCCGCCCGAACCACTCCGCATCCCGGGAAGCCAAGCCACCCGATGGTCGCTCAACCGGGAGGACCAGACCGGCAAGCGCAACCTGTGGCTACGAATGCTCGATCGTGTGGGAATGGGGTTCGACTCATGACATCCTCCTCGGTGTCGGCGTCATCGACCTCCGAATCGTCCCAACCGGTCAACGGTCTACTGGGGCCGAGCCTGATCGTGGTCGGCTTGTCGCTGGCCATCAACTCGGTGCTCGGACCCCTTGGTTTCGACGGCATCGACTATCCGGTCACGGATTTCATGATGAACCAGACCATCGGGCTCGATGCCGCCAATCTTCTGGTGATGGCGCCGGTCTTTGTCGGGCTCGGGCTGCTCGCCCGGTCACGCCCGATGTTGGCCGCCGCCCTTGCCCTTGGCCCTACCGGCTATGTGGCCTATAGGTTCGTGCAGGACGTGGGCGGCCCCGACCATCTCAGCTATCCACCGGTTCTCCTGCTACAGCTCGGCCTGTTCATGGCCGGTTGGTTGCTGGCCGCCGGGGCGTGGCTCGGGGTCCGGTCGTGGCCGGCCCAGGTGGAACCCTCCGGTGTTCGAGCCGTCGTGGCCCTTGCCTTGGCCGCCTTCGTGCCACTCCGCTACGTTCCCGGCCTGCTCGGCTCGTTCTCCAACACCGCGGTGGGGCCCGAGTTGGCCGGCGGCCCGGCCATGTACTGGCTGATTCTGCTGATGGACGTCGGTGTTTTCGTCCCACTCGCCCTCATGGTGGCACGAGGCCTGCGACTCGGCCGCTCCTGGGCCGAGCCGGCGTTCTCGGGCTGTTGACCTGGTACGCCCTGGTCACGGTGGCCGTGCTGGCCATGGCCGTGACCCTGGTGATCAACGACGACAAGTACGCCAGCACCGGCCAGCTGATCCTGTTCATGGTGGTGGCCGTCGTCGTGGTGCCCCATACCTTGGCCGTGGCCCGGCAGATCGCCCGCCGACTGGCGACCTCCTCGTGAACGGGAATGCCAGGACCCCCAGGTTCGTTTCGTCTGTGTGCCCCCCTCCTCCGAACCCGGCCGACAGCCAGGCCGTATGCCATGGTCTCGTGATCCCTCGCTCGTGCCCTTCGCGCTGTCCGTCCTGTTCATCGTGGCCGCTGCGTTGCTCGTGGTGACGATCGCCGACAGGCCCGGAACCGAACTGAACCCGGTTGACAACGGAGCGGTGGCCGCCGTCGACCACGGCTCGGACGTCGATCCCACAGCGGTTCACGATCCCTACACCGCCGGCCAAGAGCTTCCCGATGGCTATCGCCAACTTCTGCCCCGGGACTTCATCCGACCCGTCTACCAACCTCGTTTCACCACCGCCGACGGCATCGACTGGCCCGGTGACGCCGACGTCATCGGTGTCCTCATCGAAGGCGAAGCCAAGGCCTACCCGGTCAGCTTCCTCAACGGCCGGGAGATGGTGGTGGACGAACTGGGGGGCGAGCCGTTACTGGTCTCGTGGTGACCGCTGTGCGCAACGGCGATGGTCCATCGTCGAGAGGTCAACGGAGAGGTCCTGGTCTTCGGCAACCAGGGGGCGCTGTGGAACAACGCCATGACCTGGTGGGACCACGACACCGGCAGCATCTGGAGTCAACCCCTGGGTGAGGCCCTGGCCGGGCCACGCAAGGGGCAGACCCTCGAGCTGCTGCCGTCGGAGTTCACGACCTGGAGTTCGTGGCGAGCCGACCATCCCGACACCCTTGTGCTCGATGCCCCGGGCGACACCACCGGCTTCGACCTGAAGGACTTCCTCATCGTGGTCGACTTCACCGACGACGTCCGCGGCTACCCGGTGTCGGACCTGCGCCGGGTTGGAGTGGCCAACGACGTGGTGGCCGGGGTCGAATTGGCTGTGGTCAGCGATCCCGCCGATCCCCAGGGATGGGCCGTGTACTCCCGCCGCCTGGACGACATCGTGCTCGAGTTCGAGATTCTCGGCGGCGCGCTCCACGACAGCACAACCGGTTCGACGTTCGACCCGGTCTCGGGCCGGGGCCTCACCGGCGACCTTCGGGGCCGCTTCCTTGATCGACTTCCGGCCCTGACCTCGTTCCCCGGAGGAGGTCCGACCAAGGCCCCCATTTTCGATGCCTTCTGGCCCGACGGCACCATCTGGCGACCTGCGTCCGCTGATTGACGGGAAGGGAGCGTTGAACCGAGTCCCGGCCGCTCGGGACGGGGAGGGGGCATCGCCGAGCCGAGTCGGCATGCTGGAAGGCCATGGCACCCAACACGACAAGATCGAACGATCGACCTGACGCGCCGTCGGCCCGGCGGATCAACGCAACGGCCAAGCTGCTTGCCGGCCACCCCGACGACGTGATGCGGGTCTTGGGCAAACTGGGGCGGGCCGAGCTGGCCAACGTGGCCGAAGCGGCCCGGCAGATCCAGCAGGAACGGGCCATCGCCGCCGGTGACCTCGATCAGATCGTGGCCCGGGCCTTCGAGACCGGGTTCGGCGGCGACGGCCTGGGCCTGTTGCCTTGGATCGAGGGCGATGTCATGGTCTGTCCCGGCGCCATCGTGGCCAAGTCGAAAGCCAATCACCGGTGCCGTTTCATTTCGGTCGACGACATCTGGATCTGGGACTCACCCCGTTTGGTGCGGGAGGACAAGCGATCCAATCCCGGCTCCGATGAGGGCTTTCGGGCCATCGGGCTCATCGGGGTGGTCGACGGGACGGCGATCGACGTGGTCAGCGGCAGGGCCAGACGCAATCTGCATTCGGTCGACAGGGTGGTGTCCTACGAGGTTCGTAGGGGCGAGCTGATCGAGGTCTCGCAACGGGATGTGGCCGCGGCCCGGGGTCACCGATCGGCCTGACGCATCCGCGGTCCCATTCGGGCTCGTAGAGTCGAAGGTATGACCAGTCAAAACCCGTCCTCGCAGGTCCCGTACTCGGCGCTGGTGGCCGGTGCAACCGGTGGCCTGGGATCGGCCATTGCCCGTCAACTGGCCGATCGGGGAGCCACCCTCACGCTGGTGTCCCGCAGCCAGGAGCGCCTGGACCGGCTCGATATCTCCGGTCAGCGCCAGGCACTCGATCTGCGAACCCCGGCGGCGGCAACCGAGGCCGTGGAGCTGGCGCGGTCCAGCGCCGGTCGGCTCGACGCCGTGGTCAACGCGGTCGGCGTGGTCGCCTTCGGTTCGGTCGACGAACTCACCGTCGATGTCATCGAGGAGCTGTTCCTCACCAACACCTTCGTTTCGATGTTCCTGGCCAAAGCCGCTCTGGATGCGCTGGAGCCGGGCGGGGTTCTCGTCAACCTGTCCGGCGTGATCGCCGAGCAGAACCTTCCCGGCATGTCGGCCTACGGCGCCTCCAAGGCCGCCGTTCGCTCGTTCGATGAGGCGCTGGCCCGGGAGGCCCGGCGGCGCAAGATCCGGGTCATCGACGCCCGGCCTCCCCACACCGAAACCGGACTGGCCGACCGACCCATCGCCGGCACCTCACCGAAGATGCCGACCGGGCTGCAGCCCCAGGCCGTGGCCGCCGTGATCGTGGACGCCATGATGGGTGACGCCGATGATCTACCGAGCTCGTCGTTCACCTAGATCTGACGACACCCCCCAACACGCCAAACGGTGGACCCCCACCCACCCGCCTGACGGCGGCAAGACGAGGGCCGGTTAACGGAGAACGTCGAAGGGTATCCCCCAAGTCCGAACGGACCAGGGGTCAGGCGGCGCTTGACCGAGGCGTTCCACCACCCCGACCCGGACCAGGGGCTGGCTAACGCCCGCCGGCTCGCATCCGAGCTGGACAAGGCGTCCCCGGACGCGGCGGGTTCGATCCGTGAGGGTCCGCCCGAGATGTTCACCATCCGCCGTCTTGGGATGACCGGCACGTTGGCTATGACGCTGCGGTCGACCAACCCGGTCGAGTTGATGATCTCGATCGCCCGAAGCACAACCGGGAAGGTGAAACGATGGCGGGACGGGGAAATGCGTCGCCGGTGGTGCGCCGCCGGCATACTCGAAGCGGAGAAATCGTTCCGTTGGTTCCGGGCCTACCGGCAGATGCCGGCGTTGGTGAAACAGCTCCGAGCCCACGCCACCAAGATCAGCAAAGACGACCTCGGAACTGTCACCCTGCATGCTCATACTGGTATTGCTGCATGACATCCAGGTCCACCAACCGCATCAACATCGACAACCAACGGACATGGTCTCGAGGGGTTCGGGTTCAGGTTTGAGGGTTGGCTATCAGCCGGTCACACCCCACACATGACGACGGTTCCGGCCCGGTAGACGCCCACGCCTCATCGAAGCGAGAATCGATAGATCCATCGCTAAATAATACATAGATAGCCTTGTCTATCGAACATGCGTTTGCTACAATGAGGGTATGACCGACGGCGGGTTGCCACCACAACCACACAGCGCCAACCTGACGCTGATAGAGACCGCTCTCGATGCGGTGCTGGCAACCGAACCCGCCTGCCTTTCTGTGGCCGAACTGCTGGACCGAGCCTGCCGACTACAACGTGTGTCTGCCCGGATCGACGCGGCACGGGCCGCCACCCTGGCTGCAGCGGACTCCGCCTCCGAAGCGCCGGGCGTGCTACGCGAGCTCGGGTTCCGAACCGCCTCCCAGGTCGTTGCCGCCGAGACTGGGGCGCCGGCGCGGGAGATCCACTCCACCGCCCGCACCGGGCAATGGCTCGACCAGTTCCCGGTCTTCGCCCAAGCCGCGGCCGAGGGCGTGTTGACCCTCCGGCATCTGCGGGAGTTGAAGAGCTTGGACAAACCCGACCGGCGAGTCGCCCTCGTCGCCTCACAGCATGAGTTGGTGGCTGCTGCCAGGGATCATGACTTTGTGGAGTTCACCAACCGGGTCACCGTCTGGTTGATCAACCACACCACCAGCGACGAGGTGACCGAACAAGTCAACGAGACCTCATGTACCTGGAACACCAACACCGACGGCTCCATTGATGGCCGGTTCCACCTCGACCCGCTGTCAGCAGTGGCGGTCGGCACCGCGCTCGGTGATGAGATGCAGCGCCTGTTCCGCCAACAATCCGAAGGCGACAGCAAAGCCGACTCCCCCAACCGGCGCAGGGGTCAAGCCCTCGTGGGCCTGGTTGTGGGTGGGGCTGAAGCCCCGGGGTCGGCCACCACCACCCCACTGGTCAACCTGGTCATCGGCCAGAAGATCTTGGAGAACCTCCTGGAGCGGTTCGTCGACTCCGATACCCCGCTCGTAGCGATCGATCGGGATGATCCCGATTACCGGTGTGAACGCATCGATGGGACGCCGATCCACCCCGACGAGTTTGCCGACGGCAAACTCGAGGTGGACGTGCGAAGCACGACCACACTCTGGCAGTTTGTGGCCACCGCGGTGTCCGAGTTCGAACGGATCGTGCTCGATGAGAAGTCCAGGGTGATCGACATGTCGGTCAAAGCCCGAGGGTTCCCACCGTGGATGAAACGGGCGTTGCTGATCGAAGCCAGAGCCAGATGCCGAATCCGGGGCTGTGATGCGCTGTATCACTGGCTTCAAGTTGATCATGTTGAACCCCATTCGAAGGGTGGGCCAACCTCGCTTGCCAACGGTCAGATTCTCTGTGATCCGGACAACAAGTGGAAGCGCGATCTCGTCGCCTGAACAAGGCGACAGCGAGCAATCCGCTCCGCACCTGAACCTTGAAAACTGAATAGACCCAGGCCTGGGCCGGGCCCCGGGAACGGCATGATCCTAGGCCTGGACGACCCTCGCTGACCACACCCTCCATGTCGCGACTGACCCGAAATCCGAACCAGCCGACCACCAAACCCTTGGAACCAATCACCTGGGCCCGGCAAGAACCCTGGCGGTCGGTCGTCAACGGCGATCGGGGCCGACGGCGGCCTCGGCCTCCGGGCCCCATACCCGGTCCACCGGCTCGTGGTCGTCGCTCGCCGGCGCACTGCGACCCGTTGATTGGTCTTGGGACCCGATGGCCAGGGCCAGAACCAGGCCGACGGCAGCCACGGCCAAACCGGTCCCGAAGGTCACGGCGAAACGGCTGGGCGAGGCGTTGTCGCCGGCCAGGACGTTCATCGATTGGATCCCGGTCACGATTCCGATGAACATGACCTGCTGGCTCATGCCGTTGGCGATGCCCATGTCCTCAGGATCGACATTGTCGACCACCATGGCCAGCACCGAGGGCTGGCCGATACCGGCCGACGCCCCCGACAGCACCAGCCCGACAAGAATCAGGGCGATGCCGAGGCCTGACGACAGCAGGCTGGCCCAGGTGAAGGCGGCCATGGCCACAACCATGGCCAGACCGCCGAACACGATCGGCGGCTTCTGACCGACGCGACCCGGCAGGTACCCGCCCAAGGGTGAGGTGGCGCTGAACGTCGCCGGTCGGGGGGCCAGCAGAAGTGCCGTCGCCCCCAGCGACCACTCGTACTGATCGGTGAGCAGGGCGGGAGCGACCACGAAGCCGCCCATGTAGGCGAATTGGACCATGGCGGACGAGACCATGGGCAGGGTGAAGTTCCGGCGGGCGAAATAGTCGAGCTGCAGCATGGGGGCCGGCGCCGATCGCTCGATGCGCACGAAGCCGATCAGGGCCACTGCGGCCACAACCGCCAAGAGCCAGAACAGCCAGTCGACAAGGGCGGCCCCGGGGCCGATGTCTCGGAGGTTGGTTGTGATCCTGGTGATGGCCAGCAGGGCGGCCAGGACGCCCAGGGCCAGGATGAGACCCCCGGCGTAGTCGATGGCCACAACCGATCGGACCGGGGTGGGACGAAGAATGCGGACCGAGGCAACAAAGGCCACGGCGGTGATGACGGCGAACACCACGAACAGATTGCGCCACCCGATGATGTCGATGAGCGGCCCACCGGCCACCAACCCGATGGTCGGGGCTCCGGTCATGGCGAACTGGAACCAGCCCACTGCGGTGGCCCTCCGAGCCGGGCCGTAGGCGTGCATCATCAGCGACAGGGCGTTGGGCACCACCATGGCCCCCGACAGCCCGAACAGGGCTCGGAAACCGATGAGGGATGCCGCATCCCATGCCAGGGCGCAGGCCAGGGTGGTCACGGCGCACCCGGCAAGGCCGATGAGGAAGACCCGGCGGTGGCCCCGGACATCGCCCACCTTCCCGGCCAGAGGTGTGGCCACCGCCATGGCCAGCATCAGGCCGGTGATGGCCCAGGTCATGGTGGCCCTGGTGGAGTCGAGGTCCTCGGCCATACGCCCGAGGGCGATGGTGACGATGGTCATCAACGATCCGAAGGCCATGACCGAAGCCATCACCAGTAGCAGCAGGATCAGCCGGTAACGCCCGTCTTGGGCCTTCTCGGTCGGGGTGTGGTCGGGGGGCGATGTCACGGATTCGGGCCACGGTCGATGCCGAGTGGATTCGCCCCGATCCCGAATGATCAGAACGGGGTGGGGGCGAGAAGATCGATGTGCTCGGACCGAACAATACCTTCGTGGACCGCCATGTTCATCATCGCATGGTGGGTGAGTTCGCCCCGAACCCCGAAGCCGAGTCGGTTTCGGGCATCGTCCAACGCCGCCTCCACCTCCTCCACGCTCATGTCCAGTCGCTGCGCCAAGTCCGATTCCGAGCGAACCTCGACCGAACCGCTCGGGGAGCGAAGTCGAGGCTCGCACAACGCAATGAGGGCGCGGAACCACGGCAGTGGCCGGCCTCGGCGATCGACCAGATCGGCCTCGGCCAGGACCTGATTGTGCCGATGGAAGTCGTTGAGGGAGGTGGCCGGTCGGTAGGCGTAACCCGGCTCGTGGGGTGATTCGATGGACAGCACGTAGCGCCGACCGGCAGGTATCACGATGAGAGCCGTCCGATAGGGCACGGTGAACGGGCCGCTACCGGCCGGGATCTCGATGACATCGGTGCTCTCGGTGTCGTAGACGACGAACCCGACGTAGGAACCGGTGCTGGTTGCCTCCCAATGGTCCCGGTAGTTGCTGATGAACCCGTGGGTTCGGCTCAGGGTGGGGTCGTCGGCTCCGAGTTGGCCGGGTCCGGGGTTTCGTCCAAAGTCGAATGTCTCCCCGGGGGCAAGCAGATGGACGCGACGATCTGCCTCGGGGTCGTGAGCCAAACCTCCGAAGACAATGCGAAGCGGTTCGATGTGCGGCTGGACAATCGGGGGACAGCCGTTGGGGCCTGCCTCCATCATTGTCGATAGTAACCGATGCAACCTCGGTGTGAAGCTATTGTCGGGCATTGAATCGCACGTCGATCGACTGGTATCAAATCCGTGATCGTGGGACCATTGGGGGCCAGGAGAGGGACAACTGGGAGAGACAGTGTTGCCAGTAGCACCGACGAGACCAGGCCGACGTCGACGACTCATGGCCGCCTTCATCGTGGCCCTTGCCCTGGCCTCGTGCGGCACCGACGGGCAGGCGGCCGACGATGAGGCCCCGACGAGCGAAATCGCCGAGCCGGCGGCCCCGCTCGATGGAACCGAGACCACGACCGACGAGCTGACCTCATCCGAGACTGCGGCCACGACCGCCGACACCGCGGCCACCACCACCGCCGACACCGCCGACAGTGAGATGTCCGACGCAACGTCCGAGGACGACGCCGTCGACGGGGAGGTGTCCGAGGGAGACCGCGTCGGGGCCGACGCCGATGAAGGCGAGACCGTGTGGCTGGCGACGGCCAAGCGCGGTGACTCCGGTGACGATGTGGCGGCGCTTCAGGAGCGATTGAACGCCCTCGGCATGGGGGCGGGGCCGGTCGATGGCGACTATGGTCGCCGCACGGAGCGGGCGGTTCGGGCCTTTCAGCGGCTGGTTCGGCTCACGCCGACCGGGGAGGCCGACCGCATCACCCTCAACCACCTGGCCGACTTTCGCTACGACGGCCCGATCATGACCGCCGATTCCGACTCCGCCACCGTATTGGCCGTGCAGCAGCGACTGGCAGACGGCCCGTTCGATCCCGGTACGCCGGACGGCGAATACGGGCCGGCAACAAGCCAAGCCGTCTGGGCCCTGGAGAAGCTGGCCGGCATCCCCGTCGACGGTGAGTGGGGTCCGCTGGACGAAGGGGCGTGGCAGCAATTGGAGGAGAACAAGATCGGGCGTCCGGCCGAATCGAACGATACCCGGTGGGTCGAGATCGACCTGTCCGAGCAGCTGGTCAAGGTCTACGATCCCGGCGACCCGACCCCGGTCCTGGTCACCCATGCATCCTCCGGCAGTGGTATCCCGTGGTCCAACGAGGAGCACAGTGGCAGCTCCATAACCCCGACCGGGGATTTCCACATCCAGCGTCGGATCGACGGCTGGCGAGAATCAAGCCTCGACATCGGCCGCCTCTACAACCCGCTGTACTTCGTGGGGGGTATCGCTCTCCACGGATCGTTGTCGGTGCCCCTGTATCCGGCCAGTCACGGATGCGTTCGCCTGCCCATGCATGTGGCCGAGTATCTGCCCGACGAACTCCCGAACGGCACCCCGGTCCACGTCATGGCCTGAGCGGGCACGACCGGGTCCGGCCCGGCAGGGTTGGCGGCCTGCCGGTGTAGAGTCGGGTGATGGCCAGGGGACCAGCCATGATCGACTTCGAGCAATGCCTGGCAGTGCTCGACTACGGCCGGTTGGTGGAACACCTGCGGGTGCAGCACACCCAACCTCCGGCAGCCATGACCGACGCCTACCTCAGCCCGGGTGATGATCGCGGCCTGCTGATCCGGCCGGCCTGGGCCCCCGGTCACGCCCTGGGAGCCAAGCTGGCCACCATCATGCCCGGAAACGTCGACGTGCCTGCCGTCCACGCCCTCTATGTGCTGTTCGACGAGCACGACGGCACACCGGCGGCGGTGCTGGACGGGTTGGCCCTGACCTGGTTCAAGACGGCGTGCGACTCGGCCCTCGGCTCGTCCCTGTTGGCCCGAACCGATGTGCGGTCCATGGTCATGGTCGGCGCCGGTGCCATGGCTCCTCATCTCATCTCGGCCCACCTGGCCGTTCGTCCCTCGATCGAACACGTGGCGATCTGGAACCGCACCCCGAGCCGGGCCGACGAGCTGGCCCGGCGTCTCGACCACGAGTTGGACGCGGTCTCGGTGGTGGCGGTCGACGACCTGGCCGCAGCCGTGGCCGCCGCCGACCTGGTCAGCTCGGCCACCATGTCACCCGAGCCGATCATCTTCGGTCGCTGGCTGGCCGAAGGCAGCCACCTTGATCTGGTCGGTGCCTATCTTCCCGCCATGCGGGAGGCCGACGACGAGGCCCTGACCCGAAGCCGTCTCTTCGTCGATCATCGGGCCACCACCGAGGGCGATATCGGCGAGCTGTCCATCCCCCTGGCCCGGGGCGTCATCAAGCAGGCCGACATCATCGGCAACCTGTACCAGCTGTGTATCGGGTCGGTGGGCGGCCGCAACTCGTCATCCGATATCACCTTGTTCAAGAACGGGGGCGGCGGTCACCTCGATCTGATGGTGGCCCAGTTCATCCTCGAGCGGATCTGATCACCATCGTCGCTGGCCGGTGTGAAGCCGACGTCGTCGAATTCGTCACTCCCTTGTGAGCCGACGACGTCGGAGCGGATCATGGGCAGGTCGCATCGAGCCTGTCCTGCACCGCTCGGGCGGCGGTGACCACGCTGTTCACCGAGTTGCCGACGGCGCTCGCGCCTTCAGCCGTGACCTCGTCGCCAAGCGCATCGAGATCGGCCTCGAGCTGGTCAACGGCGGCTTCCAGTGCAGCTATCTCGTCAGCGGCAACATCGCTGCCGCTGCTGCGCAGATCCTCCAGATCAGACGTGATCGCATCGAACTGAGCATCGAGCGCGTTGGTTCCTTCGGCTGCGATGTCGATGTCACCCAACCCATCGACGTTGCTCCCCAGGCTGTCACCGGCGGCACAAAAGGCTTCCTCGGACGAAGCTTCCTCCTCGTCGTCCCCGCAACCGGCGACGAGACCCATCGTCAGTACTGCAGCGACAACAGCCACGATCAAGCGAATCCAGTGAGGCCGGCGGCGTGGCCCGGCCGGTGTCACGCCCTGGGACTCCACAACTTGCTGGTGGTCATGGTTCTGGTTCATGATTCGACGTCCTTCGTGAAGATTCTCGATGGGTGGCTGACCATTCGCTGCGAACAGACGATCATACGCTGGAATCGGCCGGATTCGGCCACCCTCGATGGCAAAACCCTGCTCGTAGGTCTCCCAAGAGCGGACCAGGCGATGGTCCCGTCTGCTCACTGGTTAGGTCGTAACCGACCTCGCCGCCCCAGATCCGATCTCTTCCTGCCGCCTCCAGATCATGGACATGACCGACCAGCTTGTCGGGGTCGCCATCGAACGAGATCGTGGTCGAGAGTTTCGTGGCCGAGGGTAGCCTGAGCCTCCATGGTGAGCACTGGCCGGGGTGTGCCCCGGGACTCCCGCTACGCCCGGGTCGCCGGTCTTTCCCGCCGGTCCTTCCTGACCGTGGTCGTCGGTGCCGCCACCGGACTGCTCGCCGCCTGCGCCCGCAGCGACGAGGAGGTCTTCGCCGATCTCGACTCGGATGGGCGACCCCCGGCCGGAACCGGTTCGTCGACCACCGGGACCAGCAATACGGGCCGGGGCCCGGGAACCCTGCGGGTCCAGGATCAGGACTCCGCCATCACCGGATCGGAGTCGGGGCCGACCACCCCGGCCGACGGGTCGACGAGTACCGGCGTCGATCAGACCACAACCGGTCAGTCGAGCGGTCAGACCACGGCACAGGAACCAACCCCGTCCACCACGACCGCTCCGGCCCACACGGCCGACAACGGCGCAGCGGCCGTCGCCCCCGGTCAGGATCTGGTTATCGCATTCACCTATCAACAGCTGCCGGGGGGCAAGAACGTCCCTCCCTACATCGCCGTCTGGATCGAGGACGCCGCCGGCAGTCTGGTCGAGACCGTGGCCCTGTGGTACCAACAGTTCGGTCGAGGGGAGCGGTGGCTGCCCGACCTCCGCCGGTGGTTCGGCGTCGATCAGCAACGAATCGCCGAGGGCGGGAGCGACGTCGTGGCCGCTGTGTCCGGACCGACCCGCCAGCCCGGGAGCTTTCAGGTGGCGTGGGCCGGTCGGGTCGGTGGGGGTGCAACGGCCCCGGCCGGCACCTATCACATCTGCATCGAATCGGCTCGTGAGCGCGGCCCGTACTCGCTTGTTCGACAATCGGTCGAGCTCAACGGCTCGTCTATCCAGATCGAGCTGGCATCGGACAACGAGCTGGTCGAGGCGTCGGTCAAGACGGAGTGATCCGCCTTTCGGTGTGGGCCCGATCCGGCTCGAGGGCGAAGCTTTAAGCTTGAAGTAATTTGCCGGCTGGTCTACGGTGAGGATGGCCGGTACGTTGCCACCGGCGCCGACCGGGACGCTGGAGGAGGATTGTCATGCGGGTCATGTGCCTTGGGGGAGGGCCGGCCGGACTGTACTTCGCAATCTCCATGAAGCTCCGTGACCCGTCCCACGAGATCACGGTGCTGGAGCGTAATCCGGCCGACGCCACCTTCGGCTGGGGAGTAGTACTGTCGGACGAGACACTCGATGCCCTGACCACCAATGACCCGGTCAGCGCCACCGCCATCCGAGACCATTTCGCCTACTGGGACGACATCGCTCTTCATCACCGGGGCCGACGGCTCGTGTCGACCGGCCACGGATTCTGCGGGATCGGCCGCCACCGCTTGCTGCTGATCCTCCAGGACCGAGCCCGGGAGCTGGGTGTCGACCTCCGTTTCGAGACCGAGTTCGACAGCGCCGCCGAGTTCATCGACGACCACGACCTGGTCGTGGCGGCGGACGGCATCAACTCCAGGACCCGAACGGCCTACGCCGAGCACTTCGAACCGGATGTCGACCTTCGCCGGTGCCAGTTCGTGTGGCTCGGCACCCACCAGAAATTCGACGACGCCTTCACCTTCATCTTCGAACAGACCGACCACGGCTGGGTGTGGGCCCACGCCTACCAGTTCGACGCCGACACCGCCACCTTCATCGTCGAGTGCTCCCAGGAAACCTTCGACCGCTTCGGGTTCGCGGCGATGAGCCAGCAGGAGAGCATCGCCGTCTGTGAGCGCATCTTCGCCGACCATCTCGGCGACCACCACCTGATGACCAATGCCCGTCACCTCCGGGGATCGGCCTGGCTGCAGTTCCCGAGGGTTCTGTGCCGGAACTGGAGCCACGGCAACATCGTCCTGCTCGGTGATGCGGCCGCCACCGCCCATTTCTCCATCGGCTCCGGGACCAAACTGGCCATGGAATCGGCCGTTGCCCTGGCCGATCTGGTCAATGGTGAGCCCGATCTGGACAACGCCCTGGCCTGCTACCAGGACCAACGACGCCTCGAGGTGCTCAGACTGCAGTCGGCGGCCCGGAATTCGATGGAATGGTTCGAGCATGTCGAGCGGTACCTCGACCTCGATCCCGTCCAGCTCAACTACTCCCTGCTGACCCGGAGTCAGCGCATCAGCCACGAGAACCTTCGGCAACGGGACCCGAACTGGCTGGAGTCGGCCGAGCGGTGGTTCCAGGTCGGTGCCGGCATGCACACCGATGCGCCGGTCCGGGCCCCGATGTTCGCCCCGTTCCGATTGCGATCCATGGAGCTGTCCAACCGCATCGTGGTCTCACCCATGGCCCAGTACAAGGCGGTCGACGGCTGCCCCACCGACTGGCATCTGGTGCATTACGGCGAGCGGGCCAAGGGGGGTGCCGGCCTGGTCTACACCGAAATGACCTGCGTGTCGCCCGAGGGGAGGATCACGCCGGGCTGTCCCGGGCTCTACGCCCCCGAGCACGAGGCGGCTTGGCGTTGCCTCACCGAGTTCGTTCACGGCGAGACCGATGCCAGGATCTGTTGTCAGATCGGCCACTCCGGCCGCAAGGGCTCGACCAATATCGGCTGGGAGGGAATGGACACACCGTTGGCCTCCGGCAACTGGGACGTCGTCTCGGCCTCGACCCTGCCCTGGTCATTGGACAATCCCGTGCCCCGACAGGCCGACCGGGGCGATATGGACTCCATCACCGCCCAGTTCGTGGCTGCGGCTGAAATGGCGGAGCGGGCCGGTTTCGACATGATCGAACTCCACGCCGCCCACGGTTATCTGCTGTCGTCGTTCATCTCGCCCATCTCCAACAACCGAACCGACACCTACGGCGGCAGCCTCGACAACCGCCTGCGGTTCCCGCTGGAGGTGTTCACCGCCATGCGGGCGGTTTGGCCCGCCCACAAGCCCATGTCGGTTCGCATCTCGGCCCACGACTGGGTGGGCGATGCCGGTATCACCGCCGACGACGCGGTGGAGGTGGCCCGCCGGTTCGCGGCGGCCGGCGCCGACATCATCGACGTCTCGGCCGGCCAGACCTCCGTTGAGGCCCAGCCCGTCTACGGTCGCATGTTCCAGACTCCGTTCTCCGATCGCATTCGCAACGAGGCCGGCATCCCCACCATGGCCGTCGGCAACATCTACGAGGCCGACCATGCCAACTCGATCCTGATGGCGGGTCGGGCCGACCTGGTCTGCATCGGCCGTCCCCATCTGGCCGATCCGTATTGGACGCTGCGTCAGGCCACAGCCATCGGTGACCGCCTGGCCCACTGGCCCGACCCCTACCTGGCCGGTCGGGATCAGGCATGGCGCCTGGCCGACCGTGAGGCCGAGTCGGTGGAGCGGGTATGACCGAGTTCAGGGCGACGATCAAGGCCGGAGCCAAGGGTAAAGCCGTGACCATGGGCGGGGCCGACGACGACGAGCTGACCGGTCGTCATGTGGTCATCAGCGGCGGTGGGTCCGGCATCGGGGCCGCCGTCACCCGGACCGTGGTCGACGCCGGAGCCACCGTCACCGTGTTGGGTCCGAACCGGGCGAAACTGGAGTCCCAGGGTCTCGATCACGTCGTCTGTGATGTCACCGATCCCACCGCCGTCCACGACGCCCTCGAATCGGCTCGCCGCCGCAACGGCCCCATCCATGTGGCCGTGGCCCACACCGGCATGGACCGGGATCGGGTCGCCGATCGGTTGCGAACCGTCAATCCCCAGGGACGGTTCATCGACGCCGATGAGGTCGCCGCTGCCGTTCGACGGCTTTGTTCGGACTCGGCTCGATCGGTCAACGGCCACGCCCTTGCCCTTGCGGGGGGAGAACTGTGATCGATCTCGACACCACGATGGCCGACGCCGCCTTGTCCAAGACCCGACTGCGACTCTGGCTTCGTCTGCTCAAGGCCAGCCGCCTCATCGAGGAGGAGGTTCGACGCCGGCTGCGGGACGACCATGCCACCACGCTGCCCCGGTTCGACGTGATGTCGGCCCTGCACCGGCATCCCGACGGCCTTCGTATGAGCGAGATCTCGACGCTGCTCCGTGTGTCGAACGGGAACATCACCGGGATCGTCGATCGATTGACCACCGAAGGCCTGGCGGAGCGAACGGTGGACGTCGACGACCGGCGGGCCTACCTGGTTCGCCTCACGCCCCGGGGCCGGCGGCTGTTCGCCCGATGGGCCACCGACCACGAGGCCTGGATCGACGAACTGCTGAGTCGACTCGACGGCGACGACATCGAGGCGATGTCCCTCCTGCTCGAACGGGTGGGCACCGGCCCGCCCCGGACCTGAACCGACCAACGAAAGGACTTGGACGTGGCTTCGACGACGACACGCACCGCGGTCGATCACTTCAACCTGGAGATCGTGGATTCGGTGGCCCGCATCTCACTGGCCCGACCCGAGCGCAAGAATCCGCTCACGTTCGACAGCTACGGCGAGCTCAGGGACTGGTTCCGGGATCTTCACTACGCCGACGACGTCGGTGCCGTGGTGCTGTTGCCCAACAAGGGCAACTTCAGCTCCGGGGGAGACGTACACGACATCATCGGCCCCCTGACCCGAATGTCGACAAAGGAACTGCTGGCCTTCACCCGCATGACGGGTGACGTGGTCAAGGCCATGGTGAACTGCGGCAAGCCGGTCATCGCCGCCGTCGACGGCGTGTGTGCCGGGGCCGGCGCCATTCTGGCCATGGCCGCCGACCTCCGGGTCGGCACCCCCCAAGCCCGGGTCGCCTTCCTGTTCAACCGGGTTGGTCTGGCCGGCTGCGACATGGGGGCCTGCGCCCTGCTGCCCCGGATCATCGGTCAGGGCCGGGCGGCCGAGCTGCTCTACCTCGGCCGGTCCATGACGGCCGACGAAGGGCTCGTCTGGGGATTCTTCAACCGGGTGGTGGAGCCCGCCGACCTGGATGCCACGGCCATGGAGCTGGCATCGAAGGTGGTGGCCGGCCCCAACTTCGCCAACATGATGACCAAGACCATGCTGGCCCAGGAATGGTCGATGTCGATCGAGCAGGCCATCGAAGCCGAAGCCCAGGCCCAGGCCATCTGTATGCAGACCAAGGACTTCACCCGGGCCTACGAGGCCTTCGTGGCCAAGGAGCGACCGGTGTTCGAGGGCGACTGACCGGACCACCGCACACCAACATGGCATCGGCCGACACCCGGCCGGCGCCACATCAAGACGGACAAAGGGGGACCCACCATGTTACGGCCATCGGCCCACACCGACACCTTCACCCGGGACAACCTGCCCGACCCGGCCACTTGGCCTGACCTGCTACTGGACGACTTCTCCTACCCCGACCGGCTCAACGCCGCAGTCGAGTTGACCGACGCCATGGTGGCCGCCGGTCACGGCGATCGCACCGCTCTCATCGGCAACGGTCGGCGCCGCACCTACAAGGAGCTGGCGGATTGGACCAATCGCCTGGCTTGGGCCCTGACCCATGATCTTGGGATCGAGCCCGGCAACCGGGTGTTGATCCGCTCGGCCAACAACCCGGCCATGGTCGCCTGCTGGTTGGCGGCGACCAAGGCCGGGGCGGTGGTGGTCAACACCATGCCCATGCTCCGCGCCGGTGAACTGACCGCCTATGTGGACTCCGCCGAGATCAGCCACGCCCTGTGCGACACCCGTCTCATGGACGAGCTGACCGCCTGCGCCAAGAACAGCCGGTACCTCGAGACGGTTGTCGGCTTCGACGGCACCTCCAACCATGACGCCGAACTGGATCGGCTGGCCTTGGAGAAGCCGGTGATGTTCGAGGCGGTGGACACGGCCCAGGACGACGTGGCCCTGCTCGGCTTCACCTCGGGATCGACCGGTGACCCCAAGGCCACCATGCATTTCCACCGTGATCTGCTCATCATTGCCGATGGCTACGCCAGGAGCATCCTCGAGGTGACCCCGGAGGACGTGTTCGTGGGGTCACCCCCGCTGGCTTTCACCTTCGGACTGGGCGGGCTGGCGGTGTTCCCGCTGCGGTTCGGGGCCGCCGCCACCCTGTTGGAGACGGCGTCGCCCACCGACATGGTCGAGATCATCGAGCGGTATCGGGCCACCGTGTGCTTCACCGCCCCGACCGCCTACCGGGTCATGCTGGCGGCGATGGAGGACGGGGCCGATCTGTTCTCCCTGCGGGCTGCGGTGGCGGCCGGTGAGACCCTGCCCGCCCCCATCTACGACCAGTGGATGGAGCGGACCGGCAAGCCGCTGCTCGACGGCATCGGGGCCACCGAGCTGTTGCACATCTTCATTTCCAACCGGTTCGACGACCACCGCCCGGCCTGTACCGGCCTGCCGGTCCCGGGGTATGAGGCCAAGGTCATCGCACCGGACGGTTCGGAGGTCGGTCATGATGAGATCGGCAGGCTGGCAGTACGCGGTCCCACCGGTTGTCGCTATCTCCGAGGCGAGCGGCAGGGTGAGTACGTCCAGGACGGCTGGAACATCACGGGTGACGCATTCTCCCGGGATGTCGACGGCTACTTCCACTTCGCCGCTCGTAACGACGACATGATCCTGTCGTCGGGCTACAACATCGCAGGACCCGAGGTCGAGGCCGCCCTCCTGGCCCATCCGGCGGTGGCCGAATGCGCCGTCATCGGAGTGCCCGATGAGGCCCGAGGCAACATCGTGGAGGCCCACGTGGTGCCGGCCGGCGGCCGCCAGCCCGACGATGCGCTGGCGGCCGAACTCCAGGATCACGTCAAGGCCGTCATCGCTCCCTACAAGTATCCCCGATCCGTGGTGTTCGCCGAGAGCCTACCCAAGACGGCGACGGGCAAGATTCAGCGCTTTCGCCTCCGGGCCGGTGGGACGGCGGCGACCGATGGCTGACGGTTACCGCGTTCGGTCTCCCGGCCCCATCGTGATCCAGCCCGACGGGTGGGCCCCACCCGTGGGCTACGCCAATGGCATGCTGAGCCGCTCGGGAATCCTCTATGTCGGCGGTCAGATCGGTTGGAACGCCGACCAGGTCTTCGAGAGTCAGGATTTCGTCGACCAGTGCCAGCAGGCACTGTCCAACGTTGTGGCCGTGGTCGAGCAGGCCGGGGGACAGGTGAGCGATATCGTCCGCCTGACCTGGTACGTCACGGCAAAGGAACAGTACCTGGACCGGCGGCGCGACCTCGGCGAGGCCTACCGCCGGGTCATGGGCCATCACTACCCGGCCATGACCATGGTGGAGGTGACGGCCTTGGTCGAGGACGAGGCCCTGGTCGAGATCGAGGCCACGGCCGAAGTCGACACCGGCGGGCTCGACGGGGCTGAATCCGACGCAACCCGGGCCTGACCCGGCCGGAAGCGGGGCGGCTGCCCGTCAAACGATCCATTGCGGCCTACGATCAACGACATGGATTACCACTCGGCCGATCTGGTGGCCCGCATCGAGGAGGCACATGTCTACGCCGCCGCACTGCGCACGTCACTCACCGCGGCCGAGAATCTGTCACAGCGGCTAGGGGCGCGGATCCTTCTCAAGCGGGAGGACCAGCAGCCGTCGTTCTCGTTCAAGGTACGAGGCGCGGCCAACAAGATCCTGACCCTGCCCGACGACGACATCGCCCGGGGTGTGATCTGCAGCTCGGCCGGCAATCACGCTCAAGGGGTTGCCCTGGCCGCCTCGAAGCGGGGCATCCCGGCCTACATCGTCATGCCCGAGGCCACGCCCACCATCAAGGTCCGGGCCGTCGAGGCGCTCGGTGGCCGGGTGGTGCTGCACGGAGACCACTACGACGATGCCCAGCGGCTGGCCATGCACCGGGCCGAGGCCGAGGGCCTGTGCTTCGTCCACCCTTTCGACGACATCGATGTCATCGCCGGTCAGGGGACCATCGGCCGGGAGATCCTGGATCAGGCACCGGACGACCTCCACGCCGTGTTCGTGCCGGTGGGCGGGGGTGGCTTGGCCGCCGGCGTGGCCACCTACATCAAGGCCAAGCGACCCGATGTGCTGGTGTTCGGCGTGGAGCCGGCCGACGCCGCCAGCATGAAGGCGGCGCTGGCTGCCGGCGAACCGGTGGCACTCGACGATGTCGGCACCTTCGCCGACGGCGTGGCGGTGAAAAAGGTCGGTGACATCACCTTCGGGCTGTGCCGGCGCCATCTCGACGGGATCTTCACCGTCACCACCGATGAGCTGTGTGCCGGCATTCGCGACATCTTCGAGGACACCCGTACCGTGGTCGAACCGGCCGGGGCCCTGGCCGTGGCCGGTATCCGGTCCTATGTCGAGGCCAACGGCATCACCGACGAGACGATCGTGGCCATCAACTGCGGGGCCAACATGAACTTCAACCGCCTGGGTCATGTGACCGAGCGGACCGCCATCGGTGATCGGCGGGAGGCGCTGCTGGCGGTGGAGATCCCGGAACGCCGGGGCAGCTTCCTCGAGTTCTGCCAGACGGTGGGGGAGCGCCATGTCACCGAGTTCAACTATCGGCGCAACGACCCCACGGCGGCCCGTATCTTCGTAGGACTGGAACTGCATCAGGGTGCCGCCGACCGGCACAGTCTGATCGACCATCTGAAGGCGGCCGGCTACGGTGTCAGCGACCTGACCGACAACGAGATGGCGAAGCTCCATATTCGTCATCTGGCCGGCGGTCCCGCCTCCGACATCGGTCACGAGCGGCTCTACCGCTTCGAGTTCCCGGAGCGGCGGGGGGCGCTGCTCCGCTTCCTGGAATCGGTCGGGGTCGACTGGAACATCACCTTGTTCCACTACCGGAATCACGGCTCCGACTACGGTCGGGTGCTGGTGGCCATCGAGGTGCCGCCGGACACGGCCGAGGTTTTCGACCGCCACCTAACCGATCTCGGCTACCGCCACTGGGACGAGACCGACAACGAGGCCTACACCCTGTTCCTCAAGGGCTGACCCCAATCTTCCGTAGCTCGCCTCGAGAAACCATGCCTTTTGCGACATATTCCCTGCTTGGACCGGGCGGCCCTCGTGGCCCGACCCCACGAAGGCTGATTACAGGTCGGCCAGGGCGGTGATGATCTCCTCCACCGCCGCCTTGCCGTCACCGAACAGCATCATGGTGTTGTCCAGGGCGAACAGCGGATTGGGAACACCGGCGAAACCGGGGCTGAGGGAGCGCTTGATCACCACCACGGTTCGGGCCCGGTCGGCGTCCAGGATGGGCATGCCGGCGATGGGGCTGTCGGGGTCATCGCGGGCGTCGGGATTGACCACGTCGTTGGCTCCGATGACGATGGCCACGTCGACCTGGCCGAACGACGGGTTGATGTGCTCCATCTCCTTGAGCTGCTCGTAGGGGATTTCGGCCTCCGCCAACAAGACGTTCATGTGGCCGGGCATACGTCCCGCCACGGGGTGGATGGCGAAGACCACTTCCTTGCCCTGACCCTCGAGGGCCCGGGTCAGGTCTCTGACCGCGTGCTGGGCCTGAGCGACCGCCATGCCGTAGCCGGGGATGATGGCCACCTTCGCCGCCGTGTCCAGCATCATGGCCACGTCGTCGGCGCTGGCGCTGGTGACCTTGCCATCGTAGATCCTGTCGCCATCGGCCCCTGCGGCCACGGCGTCGATCGCCCCGAACAGCACGTTGCCGAGGGACCGGTTCATGGCCCGGCACATGATCAGGGTGAGGACAAGCCCGCTGGCGCCGACCAGGGCACCGGCGATGATGAGCAGCGAGTTGCCCAGTACGAACCCGGTGGTACTGGCGGCCACTCCGGAGAAGGAGTTGAGCAGGGCGATCACCACCGGCATGTCCGCCCCACCGATGGGGAGCACCAGGGTGATACCGGCGGCCAGGGCGGCAAGAGCCAACAGCCACATCCAGATCGAACCCGACATGACCACCAGCAGTACGCCGAGAGCGGCCGACATGGCCACCAGGCCGATGTTGGCCGCCCGCAACGCCGCCGGCTGGGTGATGTCGCCGGTCAGCAGTTCCTGGAGCTTGGCGAAGGCCACGAGGCTACCGGTGAAGGTGATGGCACCGATCCCGATGGTCAGGGCCCCGGTCGCCAGGTCGGTGGCCTCCAGTTCCACCCCCTCGGCCAGGTCGGGGTAGAGGGTGGCCGCACCGACAAGGAGCGAGGCGATCCCCCCGAATCCGTTGAACAGGGCGACGAGTTGGGGCATACCGGTCATGGCCACCCGGGTGGCCAGCAACACGCCGATGGTCCCACCAAGGATGACGCCGGCGATGATGATGCCGATTCCGGCCGCCTCGGTCCCGATCAGGGTGACGATGACGGCGACCAGCATGCCGGTCGATCCCAGCATGTTGCCTTGCACCGCGGTTCGGGGCCGGGACAGGCGTTTGAGTCCGAGGATGAACAGGGCGGCCGAAACCAGGTAGCCGAGTTGTACGAAGGTGTCCACAATCAGCGCTTCCGGTTGAACATGCCGAGCATGCGGTGGGTGACCAGGAATCCACCGACCACATTGATGGTGGCGAGGGCGACTGCACCCAGGACCAGGATGTTGGTCAGCCAGGAGTAGTCGGTGCCGGCGGTGGCGATGGCGCCGATCAAGGTGATGCCGCTGATGGCGTTTGAGCCCGACATGAGCGGCGTATGCAGAGTGGGGGGAACCTTGGTGATGAGCTCCACGCCGAGAAACACGGCGAGTACGAACAAGGTGAGTGCGATCAGGAACGTCATGACTGCTCCCTTTCCGGGTGGGGCCGCTGATGGCCTGGATCCTCGCCGTTGTCGGCACCGTCCTCGCCGGAAGCGCCGTCATCGACATGGGGTTGAACGACCCGGTTGCCGTCGGCTCGGTCATCATCGCCACGGTCTTCGGCACCGTCACCATCGGAGCCGGCACGGTCGATGGTGGCGTCCGGGCCCGTACCGGCCTCGGGATCGGGATCCTGGTCGCCGCCACCATCGGGTGGTGCCTCGACTGGAGGCAGCTCCAGCAGCTGGCGGATCCGGGGATGCATCACCTCCCGATCCCAGCCGATGAGGGTTCCGGCCGTGATCTCGTCGTTCAAGTCCCATTGCAGTTCACCCTCGGGAGCGAGATGGCGAAGCAAGGTGACGATGTTGTTGGAGAACATGAGGCTGGCCGATGCCGCCGCTCGGGACGGCAGATCGGTGGGGCCGAGAATGATGACCCCGCCGTGGTTGACCTCATCGTCGGGTTTGGTCATGCGGCAATTTCCACCCCGCTCGGCGGCCAGATCCACGACGACCGAGCCGGGTCGCATGGCCTCCACCATTTCCGTGGTGATCAGCTCCGGACTGGCTGCTCCGGGAATGGCGGCCGTGGTGATGACCACATCAGCATCGGCCACGTAGGGAAGCAGGGCTTCGTTCTGGCGGCGATTGACATCGGCTGCTTGTTCCCGGGCGTAGCCGCCCTCGTCCTCGGCCTCCTCGAAATCCAGTTCGAGCATGATCGGCTTGGCCCCGACCGATGCGATCTGCTCCACGGCGGCGGGGCGGATGTCGTAGCCCTGGACGATTGCCCCCAGTCGTTTTGCCGTGGCGATGGCTTGAAGTCCGGCCACTCCGGCGCCCAACACCACGACCTTGGCCGCCGGAATGGTTCCACCGGCCGTCATCAGCATGGGGAACATCCGGGGAACACGGCTGGCCGCCAGCAACACGGCCTGATAACCCGACACGGTGCCCATCGATGACAGCACGTCCATGCTCTGGGCTCGGGTGATGCGGGGAATCAGTTCCAGTGACACCACCGCCGCCCCGGTCTGCAACAGGGCCTCGGCCCGCTCGAAGTTCCAGAGCGGATCGAGCAGGGCGACATAGGTGTGAGCCGGGCCGAGCTGGAACCACTCCGACATGGACAGGTCGTAGACGCTGGGGGCCACCGTCTGCAGGATCACGCCTTCGGTTCCGATGACGGACGTCCGCTGATCGACGACGGCCCCGGCCTCCCGGTATTCCCGATCGGAGAATCCGGCCTTCAAACCGGCCCCGACCTCGACATTCACCTGATGGCCGTCGGCGGCCAGCTTGGCCGCACCGGCCGGGGTGACGGCAACCCGACGTTCCTTGGACTCGGTCTGTCTCGGTACACCTATTCGCATCGAGTGGGAGGCCTCTTTCCAGGGGAGCAGTCGGTTGTCGGTCAGCCTATCGATCCGACCCGGCGGCTACAGCCATCCCATGGCCAGAGCGGCCGCTGTGGTCAAACCGATGGCGATTCGATACCAACCGAACACATCCAGTCCCCTTTGCTGCAGCCAGGCCACCATCCACTTGATGGAGGCGACGGCGGAAACGAAGGCCACGACCATGCCGATCAGGGGCGTCACCCAACCGTAGAGATCGATCAACTGCTGGCCGTCCTGGGCGGCGGTGACCACGGTGGCGGCGCCAAGCGTGGCCAACCCGAGTAGGAACGAGAACTCCACCGCTGCGGCCAGGGACAGGCCGACCAGGACTCCGGCCACGATGGTGACCAGGCTCCGGCTCGTGCCGGGCCACAGGGCGATGGCCTGGGCCAGGCCGATCAAGACCGCCTGCCGAACGTTGATGCCGGTCAGTTCGGTGCCGCCCCGTTTCAGCACTCCGCTTCGGGTCAGGGCCAGAATGCCCACCCCGCCCACCAGCCAGGCGAAGGCGATGGGTGGTACCCCGAACAGGCGGTCTCGCACGAAATCGACCAGGACAAGGCCGATGACCGCAGTGGGGGCGAAGGCGGCAACCATCCCGATCAGAACCCTTCGACCGTCGGCGGACCGTCCGAGCAGACCTTGGATCATCAGCGTGATCCGCTCCCGATACAGCACGAAGACGGCAAGGATGGCACCGGCCTGGATGCAGATGGCGTAGGTGTCGAGAGCCTGTTCCGCCTCCGGTGTCTCGGCCAGACCCAGGATCTCGGTGGTGACAAGCAGGTGTCCGGTGGAGCTGACCGGGAGGTATTCGGTCAGTCCTTCGACCAGGCCCAGGATGATGGCGGCCCACACCGACAGGTCCTCGACCGAGCCGGTCGACGCTGTGCCCTGGGCCAACACCGGACCGGCGGCGAGGACGAGGAGGGCGCCGGTGGCGAGGAACGCCACGACGGTGGCGGGCGACACGCTGGGTCGGATACGATCGGATGCGGCCGACGGCGGGGGCACGACGTCCGGATTCGAACCGGGGTGGGGCATGGACGCCAACCCTAGGCCGATGTCGAGCCGAGGCGGCGGAAATGGTGGTGGACGCTACCGTTACCAACCATGTCGGCCCAGCAGTTCCCGCTCACCGAAGTCTCGGTCACCGCCGTGGCCGAGGTGATCCGAGGTGCCGGTCGCCGCTCGCTTCGGTGGTACCGCACCGTCTCCCATTCCCAGGCCGACAACAAGCGTGCGCTGGAGGCAGGTGGTGATGGTGGTTTCGATCCCGTCACCGAGGCTGATCGAGCCGTCGAGTCCGAGATCCGGTCCTGGTTGGGTCGGCACCATCCCAGCCACCGCATCGTGGGCGAGGAGTACGGCCGCCATGATGGCGACGGCTCCGGTTCGGACCACGAGTGGGTCATCGACCCCATCGACGGCACCCGGGCCTTTGTCACCGGCCACCCCATGTGGGGAACCTTGGTCGGGCTTCGTCGGGGCGGCCTACCGGTGGCGGGCTGGATGTACCTGCCCGTGCTCGATGAGAGCTACGTCGGTGTGTGGCACGGCACGGCGGACCGTTGGGCCCGGTTCATCGATCATGGGCCCGGTGAACGCCAGGCGACGACCACGCCCCTGGCCGTCAGCGCCACGACGTCGGTGGCCGAGTCCGTCGTGTTGTGCACCCATCCCGACATGTTCGCCCCGGGAGCAGAGGCCGACGCCTTCGCCGCGGTGGCCGACCGGGCCAAGATGGTTCGCTACAGCGGCGATTGCGTCAACTATGGCCTTCTGGCCATGGGTTTGGTCGATCTGGTCATCGAGAACCAGCTGGCGCCCTATGACATCGTGCCCCTGATCCCCATCATCACCGCGGCGGGCGGAGTGGTTACCGACCGCCATGGAGGACCGGCCACCGAGGGTGGATTCGTCGTGGCGGCGTCTACCCCCGAGCTGCACACCGCCACCCTGGAGCTTCTGAACGGCGGGTGACCGAGGGCCGGCCGGCTAGACCGGTTGGTCGGCTCTGGCCGGCCGGGCGCCGGCCACGTCGATGCCCCGCAGCCCGGCCCACACCAGATTGGAGATGTCGCCGGCCAGGCGCTCCACGGGCACGCCAGTGGAGCTGTGGGCCTGGGCGAACCGGGTCATTGCCTCGGCCAACCCGATGACCCCATAGGCCATGGCCTGTCGGCGCTCGGTCGACAGGGTGGGCACATCGATGAGAGCGGCGATGGCGTCGGCCAGGGAGCGCTCGACCTGGGAGGTCAACTCGGCCCACTCCTCGTCCTGACGATTGGCCCCGTTGAACAGCAGACGGAAGCCGTCCGGGTCGTCCTCGACGAAGTGGGCGTAGGCGGCCATGCCCATCTCGACCTTGTGCCGAGGATTGTCGGTGGTCGCCGCCGCATCGATCACGGTGGTCCGCAGCCGCTCACCGATGTCCTCGAGCACGCTGCGGTAGAGGTCACGCTTGGATTGGTAGTGCTGGTACAGCACCGGCTTGGTCACCCCGGCCGCCGTGGCGATTTCGGCCATCGTCGTTTCGTGGAAGCCGTTTCGGGCCAGAACCCGTCGGGCAACCGCCAAAAGCTGGCGTTTTCGCTCCGGGCCGGGTAATCGCGTGGTCACCATGGTGCCGTCCGTTCCGTCCGCCTCACCATGTTCCTTCCCTGTCCGCTCGATCGGCTGCCTTCACGGCGTACATGAATACCATAGCCGGGGCCAGAATCACCGATCCGGCGATCAGGCAGAAGCCGATGACGGTGGTCCAAGCCGAGGAGAACCCGACGATCAGGGCGAGAAAAAACAGGACGGCGGCCAGGGCGAACAAACCGCCCCCGGTGCGGACACCGAGGTTCACCAGGCGCGCCACTTTGGCCCGTTTCACCAACACCGGATCCGAACCGGTGTCGGAACCTGCCTCCGGCACACTGGTCATGGTAACCATCCTGCCCGGTCGAGGAGCCGTTCGATACCGGCGGACATGGCCTCGAGCGAGAAGTGCTCCAGCGCCAGCGCGCAGTTGGTCTCGAGATCCTCGGTCAGGTCCGCTGATTCCAGGGCCCGCTTGATGCCCTCGGGCTCGGCCGTGTCGGGCCATCGGAAGCCGAGTCGGCGCAGTTCGTCGGCCACCGGATAGTGGGCCACGGCCACCGGCTTGCCCACGAGTGCCGCCTCGATCGGCGGATTGCCGAAACCCTCCCAGGTCGAGGGGAAGACCACCAGATCGCAGGCGGCGTAGAGATCGGCCATGGTGATGTCCAATCCGTCCACCGGGTGGCGGCGCACCGGGCACGACGCTCGGGCCAGGATGCGATCCAGTGTCGGTCCGTAGCCCTCTTCGGCCTGGCCCGGAATCCAGTAGACGCCACCCAGATGAGCCGTGACGTTCAACGCCTGGGGTACATTCTTTCGTTCGATGGCTCGGACCGGGTGGGCCACGAGGAAGGCGGTGTTGTCGATTCCCAACCGGGACCGGGTGGCGCGGCGTCGCCCCCGGGGTGGATCGGTGTCGAAACCGTTGTAGATGGTGGTGGCGTCGATGCCCCGCTCGACGAACTGGCTTTCGGTCAGCCGGTTGATGGTGACGTGGCGCCAGTTCGGGTCGTCGATGGGGAGTTCGTCGACATGGGCGAAGCGGTCCCGCTGCCAGGGCGGGTCGTGGTGGTGGCAGATCGTCGGTCGGCCCCGCAGCACCTCGGCCAGGGTCCGGCTGGCCGGCAGATTGAGCGGGATCGACAACAGGTTCTCCACCACCACCAGGTCGGCGTCGCCCACCGACGCTGCCAGCTCCTCGGGTTCGGGCGGGGCCGTGGCGTCGATGGCCAGGCCCGGCACGAGCCGGTCCACCGGGCCTTCCCCGGCCACGGTGGTGACGACGAATCCGAGCCGCTCCAGAGCCCGGGCCCAGTGGTCGGCCACCACCGACACGCCGTCGGCCAGTCCGAGACGAAACGAGACCATGGCGCAACCGGGCATCGTGCGAATCTACCCTGGGTTTTCCTTGGAGATCGGATCATTCCTACCGGAGGCCACGTCTCGCATGCTGCACGAGGCGTGGCGAGCGCCCGGCTATTGCGTGCCCAACGCCCAGACCTATCCCCACCAGTGGTTATGGGATTCTTGTTTCCACGCCCTGATCTGGACCGAGTTCCATCCGGAACGAGGCGTGCGGGAAGTGGAATCGGCCCTCGCTCATCAGTTGCCGTCGGGGTTCGTGCCCCACATGACCTATTGGCAGGAGCCGGAGTCGGCCCGGGCCTTCTGGGGCCGGGGTGGGACCTCGACCATCACCCAGCCACCCATGTACGGCCACGCTGTGGCCCGGCTGACAGCGGCCGGTGTCTCGGTGCCACCCACCGTGACGAAACGGGCGGCCGCCGGCCTTCTCCACCTGCTCGAGTCCCGAACCCGAACCCCCTCCGGCCTGGTGACGGTGTTCCATCCGTGGGAGACCGGTTGCGACGACAGTCCTCGATGGTGCCCCACCGATGATCCCGAATGGTGGCGTGACCGGGGCCGGCGGTTGTGGCGGGATGTCAAACACGAGCTGGTCCGCAGCGTGGGGTTCGGCGATGACGGTACGCCGGTCGATTGCCGTGGTTTTGTCATCGGGTCGGTTGGCTTCAGCGCCCTGGTTGCCTGGAATGCCCGGGAGTTGGCCTCGGTGATGGCCGACGACGAACCGAGCGGCGGCTCGTCGAACGCAAACTCGTCAAACAGGGCGGAATCGAACGGAGCCGGATCGCAGGTCAACGGTTCCGACGCCTCCGGGTGGAGGGAGGAGACGGCCCGGCGACTGCAGGTCGGTGCTGATGACTTGGCCCATGCCGTGGCCGGCCGTTGGGATCGGGGCCTGGCCACGTGGACCGATGAGCCGGTGAATTGGCGTGCACTGTCGTCGCACTCCGAACTCCGTGATCCGGACCCGGCGGTCAGAACCCTGGATGCCATGCTGGCCCTGCTGATCGACCATCGAGCCGGTGCTGTGGCCGAACTGGCCGACGGCGGGGGGTTCAATGCCGGGTTCGGGCCTCGAGGGGTGCATCAGGACGAGCCGGGCTATGACCCCGACACCTATTGGCGAGGCCCGGCCTGGCCCCAACTCGGGTACCTGATCTGGGTGGCGTTGGCCCGGGCTGGGTGGGCACACGAGGCCGAGCAGATGCGCTCCACCCTGGCGGCCGGGGCGGCCCGATCCGGGTTGGCCGAGTTCTGGAACCCCGACACCGGCGAGGGCCGGGGCGCCCGGCCCCAGACCTGGACCGGCCTTGGTCTGGTGGCGGAACGAGCCGCCGAGCTCGCTCTCGAAACCGCCACGCCCGGCATCGCCTGATCGGCGTCATCGCCTCGACCGGGGCCGGCGGGAACGGCGGGTGGAATTCGGGGTTCGGGACCGCCACAGGTTTCTCGCTACACGGCGGGAAGCAGCTTGTCGAGATTGGTGAACCACCAGAACATGGCGGCCAGGAACGGGGCGGCGGCCAGTGTGTAGACGGCCCACCGATTTCGACGCCGGGCCATCCACAGGGCGGCACCCGCCACCGTTGCGGTCAGCGCAGCACCGGCCACCGTCGGCCACAGATAGTGGAGCTGCCAGCCCAGCGAGGCATCGATCGAGATCGCCGACTCCGGCGAGGTGACGTTGCCGGGCCACGAGGTGCTTTCGTCGCCGGTGGTCCCGGTCGGGGCCCCGGCGGTGACAGCCTCCGACTCGTCGGCCGGTCCCGGTTCGGTGGGGAGGGGTTGATCGACGAGAACCGCAGTGACGATGATGCGTCGGGCCGCCGAGTACTTGGGATGACAGGCGGTCAGGGTCAGCCGGTTGTCACCCCTGTCGTCGAGCACGTCCACCGCCGACGGATCGACGATGAAGTGGCCGACGGTTCCACCGCGTCCGTCATCGTGGGCTTGAACCAGGTAGCGGAACCGGCCGTCCGATGTCTCGACGATGATCTCATCACCCGGCTGCAACCGATCCAGGTCGAGGAACGGGGCCCCATGAGTCGTGCGGTGCCCGGCGATGGCGGCATTGCCGGCCCGCCCCGGCCACGGACCATCGGGATAGCGCCCTGGCCCCAATCGGAGGTAATCCCGTTCGACGCCCTCCACGAACACCTTGTTCAGGTCGATGGCGGGGATGACGATCCGCCCGGCGGCCTGGCCCGGGTCCGGTCGCCGGCCACGGTCGACCACCGGTGTATCCGGCACCCCGGGCCGCGGAGCCGACGAGGTGGCCGACCGGGTGGTCGATGTTGTGGTCCGGGTCGTTGCCGGGTCGTCGGACGACGAGTCGGTCACGGTCCCCGAACTCGAGCTCGGAATAGTGGCGGAAGCCTCGAACCGGGCCGCCAATTCCCGACTGAGCTGATCCTGGGCCCGGGCTTCGGCCAAGCCGGTTCCCCACAACTGAAATCCGGCAAAGGCAACCATGAGCAGGCCGATGGTCAACAGGACCCGGCCGGTCAAGGTCAGGGCGCGGGCCGGAGACGGAACCATGGTCCTGTAGTCGGCGCCAACCCGGCGTCGGTTGAGGCGGCGCGGGTCCCCCCTGCCCTCTACCGGCGTATCGTGGACCCCGGTGAGATGCCATGGTTGAGGACGGGTTCCGGAAAAAGGCGGACGCCGCCCCCATTGTCGAGCTGAGTGGCGTCATCAGCCTGATCGGCCGGTTCCCCGCCCTGGCCGGGCTCGACTTGACCATAAATGATGGCGAGATCGTCGTTCTGCGAGGCCCGAACGGGGCGGGCAAGACCACCCTGCTCCGGCTCTGCGCCGGACTTGCCCCGCTGAACGACGGGGTCGGACGCATCATGGACCTCGATCTCGGCGACCGGGTTCAGCGCCGCCGGATCCGGCGCCAGGCCGGCATGCTCTCCCAGCAGACCTTCTTGTACGACGAACTGACGGTGGAGGAGAACCTGCAGTTCTGGGCCACCGCCAATCGGGCCGATCCCGAGGCCATCGAACCCGTTCTCGATCGGCTCGATCTGGGGCGGCGGCTGCGGACGGTAAAGGTGTCGGGGCTGTCAACCGGCCAACGCCGCCGGGCCTCGTTGGCGGTCATGGTCTGCCGCCGGCCCAAGCTCTGGCTGCTGGACGAGCCCCATGCCGGTCTCGATCGGGCCGGCCGGGACTTCGTCGACGATCTGGTCGGCCACGCCGTGCGTTTCGGCGCCACCGTGCTCATCGCCTCCCACGATGTGGAACGGGCCGAGGAGCTGGCCACCAGAACCGTCCAGATGGCCGGTGGCCGGGTGTTGGTCGACACCAACACTCGCGGTGAGTCGGATCGCCAGGAGGACCTCGATGCTTCGTGACGCCTGGCTGATGGCGGTCAAGGACCTCCGCATCGAGTTCGCTACACGGGTGGTGACGGGTCAGATCCTGCCCTTTGGTGCGCTGGTCCTGATCCTGTTCGGGTTCTCCATCAGCCCCGATCTGACCGTGGTCGGCACCGATCGGCGATCCATGCTGGCCCAGGCCGCCCCCGGGTTGTTCTGGGTCACGGTTCTGTTGGCCGCCCTGCTGGCCCTGGGTCGGGCCTTCGCCGTCGAGTCGGCCGACGGCAACCTGGATGCGTTGAAGATGGCGGGTCTGGATCCGGCCGGGATCTTCCTGGGCAAGGTGGCAGCGGTTGCGGTGCAGTTGCTGCTGCTCGAGGTGGTCCTGGGCCTGGGCGCATTCCTGCTGTACGCCACGCCGTTGCACGACCCGGTGATGTTGTTGACCACTGTGATTCTGGCCACAGCCGGAATCACCGCGGCCGGTACGCTGTATGCCGCACTAGCATCAGGATTACGAGTCCGCGACACGCTGGTGCCGTTGCTCGTGCTGCCGGTGTTGGCCCCGGTACTGTTGGCGGCCGGCCTGGCCACCCAAGCTGCCGTGTTCGGTTCGGCCGACAACGGCTGGTTATGGACCGCTCTGCTTGGCGTTTTCGCTCTGATTTATCTGGCAGTTGGAATGCTGGCCTTCGGTCTGATCATGGAGGAGTCCTGATGACAGCGACGAGTTCGAAGGTGACCAGGGTCATCGGGTACTCGGCGCTGGCCTTCACCGCCCTCGCCCTGCTGTTCGGTCTCGTGATCTCCGGCCCGGAAGTGAACATGCGCGACTCGGTCCGCCTCCTTTATGTCCACGTGCCCAGCATCCTCACCGCCTATCTGTGCTTCGGTATCACCCTGGTCGGCTCGGTCATCTACCTCCGCAACCGCAGTACCTTCTGGGATCTTGTCGCCGGCTCGGCCGCCGAGGTCGGCACCCTGTACCTCGCCTTCGCCCTGATCACCGGGGCAGTGTGGGGCAAGCCCACCTGGGGCACCTACTGGGAGTGGGATCCTCGCCTGACCTCCACTGCGGTCATGTTCATCATGTACCTCGGCTATCTCGCACTGCGGCGCATGGAGCTCCCTCACGAGGTCCGTTCACGACGGGCGGCGGTTCTGGGTGTCGTCAATATCATCAATGTCATCGTGGTTCACTACTCGGTGCAATGGTGGCGCGGTCTGCATCAGGGCCGAACGTTCGGCCTCGACCCCCAGATCCGGGACATGCAGTACTTCTCGTGGTTCCTGGGCACGGTGGCCCTGGGGCTGATCGCCGCCTGGCTCATCATCCACCGGTTCCGGGTGGGGTGGCTGGAACGCCAGCTGGACGAGATCCACCTGGAAGAGGCGCTGGTCGAACGCCGGGGCGAGGGAGTCTAACCGTGTACTGGAACTTCGTGGCCGTCGGCTATGTCGCCGTGTACGGGGGCGTGGTGGCCTACGCCCTGTGGTTGTTGGCCCGAGGTCGACGGCTGAGCAGCCAGGTGCCGGAGGAGAGGCGCAGGTTCCTTGACTGATCTCGACCTCACCCCCCAGGACCCCCGGCATCCAGCCGCCTCCGGGCTGCGGTCGTGGCGGAACTGGCTGATCGTGTTCCTGCTGCTGGCCGTGGCCGGGGTTGTCCTGTATCAGGCCCTGACCAGCGCCAGGGTCTACTTCCTCAACGTGGACGAGGCGGTGGAACGCCGCGGTGAGTTGGGTGACGACACGTTCAACCTGCAGGGCACGGTGACCGCCGAACCGAGGACCGAGGCCGACGGCACCATGATCTTCACCGTCAGCTTCGGCGGGGTCGACGCCACCGTGCGCCACATCGGTGACGAGCCCAGTGGTCTGTTCCGCCAGGGCGAGCGGGTGGTGGCCAAGGGGCGCTGGTCCGATGCCGCATCGGCCGAAGGCGACACTCCGTTCGTCTCCGACCAGGTGCTGGTCAAGCACTCCGAGGAGTATGTGGAGGACAACCCCGACCGGGTCGACTACGAACTCGACGGCAACGAGATCGAGATCGGGGCAGGGATCCCGGATACTGTGGGTGCGGCCGCCTCGACACCGAGCCTGGTGACATGAACTCGGCCCTCGGCTTCGGGTTCATTGCCCTGGGCCTGGCCGCCTCGGTGCTGGGAACCGCCGGCGGGGTCTATGCCCTGGCTTCGGGACGGCGCTCACTGCTTGCCACCGTGTATCGCTGGACGTGGCTGGTCGTGGTGGCCTCGGTCGGCGCCTTCGTGATCATGGAGATCGCGCTGTTCCAGAGGGACTACTCGGTGTCGTATGTGTCCCAGGTCGGCAGCTCGTCCACCCCGCCCCTGTTCAACTTCGCTGCGGCGTGGTCGTCGCTCGAGGGCTCGCTGTTGCTGTGGGTACTGATCCTGGCCGGCTATCTGGCCGCTGTCGTGGTCAAGTTCCGGCAACGTCTCACCGATCCGCTGTTGGGCTGGGCCGTGGTCGTCATGTTGGGGGTCAGCGCCTTCTTCTTCGCCCTTCTGGTGGGACCGGCCAACCCGTTTGTGGCGGTCGAGGTCCCGGCCGGCTTCGAGGGGCCGGGCCCCAACCCGCTGTTGCAGAATCACTTGCTCATGGCCATTCACCCTCCCCTCCTCTACCTGGGTTATGTGGGGTTCACCGTTCCCTTTGCCTTTGCCATCGCCGCCCTCATCACCGGTCGGGTGGGGGAGGGCTGGCTGGTGGAAACCCGGCGTTGGACGGTGGCGGCCTGGGGGTTTCTGACCCTGGGCATCGTGTTCGGCGCCTGGTGGAGCTACGAAGTACTGGGCTGGGGCGGTTACTGGGCCTGGGATCCGGTGGAGAACGCCTCCCTGCTGCCATGGCTCACCGGCACCGCCTACATCCACTCGGTCATGGTCCAGGAACGTCGGGGCATGCTCCGGGTGTGGAACCTGTCGCTGCTGTGCGCCACGTTTTCACTCACCATCCTCGGCACCTTCCTCACCCGCTCGGGCACGGTGGAGTCGGTCCACGCCTTCACCGCCGGTGCCGTCGGCCCTGCCCTGCTCGGCTTCTTCGCCGTGGTCTCGGGCCTGAGCGTCGGTCTCATCGGCTGGCGGGGTGATCGGCTGCGGTCGCCGGGCGCCATCGACGCCCCGGTGTCTCGGGAGGGCTCGTTCATGGCCAACAACGTGGCCTTCGGCGCCCTGGCCTTTGTCGTCCTACTGGGCACGGTCTTCCCCCTCCTGGCCGAGGCGTGGGACGGCACCCGCCTGACCATCGGCCGCCCCTATTTCGACTCCATGGCCCGCCCCATCGCCATGGTGGTGCTGTTCCTGATGTCCACCGCCCCGGTCCTGCCCTGGCGCAAGGCGTCGACCGAGGTACTATCCGTCCGGCTCTTCTGGCCGGCGGTTGTGGCCGTGATGTCCATGGCCGTGTCACTCGTGCTGGGAGCCAGAGGCCTCTACCCGGTGTTGACCTATGGGCTCGGCGGGTTCGCCGCCGGGGCCGCCGCTCGCCAGGTCGTGCTGGCCACCCGCCGGCAGGGGTGGCGGGGCTTCGTCGGTCGAACCAACGGGGGCATGATCGTGCACCTCGGCGTGGTGTTGCTGGCCGTCGGCCTGGCCTCGGCCGAGTCCTACCGAAGCGAACGTACCGTCCGCCTCGAGGTGGGGGAGACGGCCACGGTCGAGGGCCACGAGTTCCGCTACCTGGAGCCGGGAGCCGACATCAACGATCGTCGCCTTCGGGTCTTCGCCGCCATCGAGATCGATGGTGAGGATGTACATCATCCGTCCACCATCAACTTCCGTCAGATGGGGCAGATCGTGGCTACCCCGTCGGTCCGCACCGGCTTCACCGAGGACATCTACCTGGTGCTGGCCGAGAACCCCGATCCCGACAACGACGCCATTCAACTGCGGGTCATCATCCGGCCCATGGTGGCCTGGATCTGGGCCGGTGGTTTGCTGATGGCGTTGGGTACGCTGCTGGCCCTGTTCCCCGGTCAGCGCCGTCGGGGAACCGAGCCCAGCTCGGCTCCGGTCAAGGTCGCCCCCGTTCCCGACGGGCCGCCGCCGGCCGATGCCGACACCGGGCCCCGGTCGAGGGAGGCAACCGGCGACCCCGAGGCCGGCACATCGGGTGATGATGCGCCCGACGGCGCGGCCAACCGGGTCGGTGTCGACGGCCGGCGGGAGGATGTCCGTGCCTGAGCAGCTGGTGACCGACCCTCCGGCCATCGATCCCATCGACGAGACGACCGGTCGGCCCAGGCGTACCGCCCGCTACGCCGCCTCGGTCGTCGGGGTGGTGCTGGTGGCGTTGATCGCCCTGTTCGCGCTCAGCGACCCGTCCGATGACGATGCCTCGTCTCCCCTGGTCGGAACCCGGGTGCCGGCCCTGAGCGGGGTGACCATGGATGTGAACGGTCAAGGTATCGACAGCTTCGATATCGACGACTGGCGGGGATCGTGGGTGGTGGTCAACTTCTTCGCCACCTGGTGCCCGCCGTGTGTGGCCGAGCACGATGATCTGGTGACGGTCAGCGAATGGGGAACCGGCGACGGTCCGGGTCGGGCCGCCGTCGGGGCCGAGACCAGAGTGGTGTCGGTGGTGTTCAACGACACCGAGGAACAGGTCGGCGCCTTCTTCGCCCAACGGGGCGGGGACTGGCCGGTGGTCAACAACGCCCAGGCCGCCATCGATTTTCGGGTGTCCCAGGTTCCGGAGTCCTTTGTCATCGCCCCCGACGGCACCGTGGTGTCCCATCTTCGGGGCGAGATCACGGCCGACGAGCTGATCGGTATCATCACCCAGGCCTCGGGGGCCGGTGCGGCCGACGGGACCGAGTCCGGTGGCGAGCAGGGCAGCGAGGAAAACGGTGACGGCTGAGGTTCACCCCGATCCGGACGCGGCGTCGCCCTCGGACTCATCGTGGTCGATGTGGTCGAAATCCCAGCGGGCCGCCGGGCGACGGGTGGCCTGGATCGGCTTGGCGGTGGCAGCCGCCGCCCTGTTGGCCGTCGCCGTCGTCGATCGCGGCGGGGCCGAAACCGAGGTCGAGCGGGTGCAACGCCTGCAGCAGACCTTCGCCTGCCCCGAGTGCAGTGGTGAGTCGGTCAGCGACTCCAATGCTGCGGTGTCGGCCACCATTCGTCAGTACATCAATCAACGGGTGGCCGAAGGAGCCACCGATCAGGAGTTGCGGGACGAGCTGGTCCGGGCCTACGGGGTCGAGGTGCTGCTCAACCCGCCGGCCGAGGGGTTCGCCGCCCTGGTCTGGGTCCTGCCGGTGCTGGTGGCCAGCTTCGGGTCGATGGGTGCCGCAATCGCTCTGACCCGGCGCCGGCCGGCCGCCCGGGCTCCCACCGATGACGATCGTTCCTGGGTGGCCAAAGCCCGTGCCAGGGTGCAGACCGGGGACAGTACCCGGGATCGGGCGACGGTGGCCGATGCCGGCACCGATGATGGCGAGTTGTCGTCGTGACCACCTACGACCCGGACACCGTGGTCTATCTGGAGGATCAGCTGCAACAGCTGCTGGCCTCGCTCGACGATCTCGATTCCGAGTACGAGGCCGGTGATCTCGAGCCCGCCGACTACGAAAGCCTCAAGGCCGATTACACGGTGCGGGTGGCCGACACCATGCGTCACCTGGAGGAGCAGAAGGTGGCGATCGACGAGGGTCGTCGCTACACGCCGCGGTACGTACTCGCCATCGGCGCCGCCGTGCTCGTCTTCGCCGTCGGAGCCGGGTTCTTGCTGGCTCGGGCCGCCGGGGAGCGCGGCGTCAACGACGCGCTGACCGGGGCCATCGACGAGTCGTCCCGTCAACGCACGGCCGAGTGCCAGGAGCTGGGCACGGTTCAGGGTCAGCTGCTGGAGGCCCTGGAGTGTTTCGACGGAGTTTTGGAGCAGGACCCGGAGAATGTGGAGGCACTGACCTATCGGGCCTGGTTCCTGGTTCTGGCCGCATCGTCCAATCCCGACATCGACCCGGACCAGAGCCAGGAGCTGACGGCGTCGGCCGAGGTCTACCTGGATCGGGCCGTCGAGGTCGATCCGACGTATCCCGACGCCCGGGTGTTTCGGGCCGTGGTCTACGATCGCAGCGGTGACGGCGACGCCGTCTGCGCCGAGCTGGACGAGTTGGCGGGTTTGAACCCACCGCCGTTCTTCGCTCAGCAAACCGAGGCCATGGCCCAACGAAACGACTGCGTCGGCTGAGCGACCTCCGGGGGAGAGGCGGCGCCGATACGCCACGATCGATTCAGGCCGATCACCGTCCATGTGGCCGTCGCTGATGCCGTACCACCACCGGGCCCGGTCGGAAATCATGGTTTTGACACCTCTTTTCGCCGTCGGGCCGTCTGCGGCAGGATATGATCGCTGTCACGGTGGGGGCGGATCTGGTTGTCCTGACGTGACGCGTCCGACCAAGGGCGACCAGGCCGAATTTGGAGAATTGACGTGGGAGATCGGGAACGCCGCTCACCGAACCATACGCCCCCGGATCGACAACCGCGCCTGATGCAAGAGGTGCGGCTCAGTCGGGAGCTGCCCTACCCCAAGGCTCAAGAGCCCGGCCGGAACCAACGGGGGCCGAGACGGTACGCCCAACTGGCGGCGGTGCTGCTGGCGGTGGCGGCCCTGGTGACCTCGGTTGTCGTCCTGCTGCTGATCCTGGGCGACGATCGGGCCTCGGTCGAGGAGGCGACCACGGTCGGTGCCACCGACGACGGGTCGGGAGACCGGGCCGAGGCCGACGAGCCGGATGCCGGGGACACCGGGAACGAGTTGGCGCCGGCCGCTCCCGAGGAACGTCCGGTTGACGGTCCGTACGTGCAGGCCACACTTGTCGGGCCGGACTTCTCGCTCGACGGGGTGGTCCCGAGCGTGTCGCTCGCAGGCGGTCTACTGCAGTCGGCCGAGATTGCCTTTTCACCCTTCGTCCGGTCCACACTGACCGTCGACGAGCAGCTCGATGAGGTCGACTGGCTGGCCGCCGGTCCCCAAGCGATCGTGCTCCTGCCGATGATCACCGACGGGTCATTACTGATTTCGGACGGCCGCGTCGAGGTCTCCGGCCGGTCGCCGAGCACCGAGCGGGTTGATCGTCTGCAGGCTGCGCTGGCTCAGGTGACAGGGCTGCCGGTTGAAGTCGGTGCCATGGAGATCACCGGTCTCGCACCGCCTGACCTGCTGCTGACGGCGGCGAGCGGCCGAGTCGTGTTGAGCGGTCGGTTGCCGAGCGAGGAACTCAGGCAGGCCATGGTCGCCGGGGCGGTCGCCGCCTACGGCGAGGAAAACGTCGACGACGAGATCTCGGTCGATGCCGGGGTCTTCACCTCGTTGTGGATGTACACCGGGGACCAGCTCCTCCGGGCGATGTCGGCGTTTCCCGAGTACGAACTCCGGGTCGAGGGAACAGCCTTCTCGGGGCTCATCAATGGTGGCGTGACATTCGAGACGGGATCCGCCGAGTTCAGCGGCAACTACGCCGAGGTCCTGGACGTGGGCGTGGCGGTGCTGACCCGGGATCAGTCGTTGCAGCTGGTGATCGAGGGGCACACCGACTCCGTGGGCCCCGACGATGTCAACCTCGATCTGAGTCAGCGGCGGGCGGAGGCCGTCCTGAACTACTTCGTGGAAAACGGAATCTCCGAGGCTCGGCTCACCGCCGTCGGCAAGGGAGAGACCGAACCGGTCGTATCGAACGACACCCCGGAGGGGCAGGCTCGTAATCGGCGAATCGTCTACCTGCTGACCAGCACCCAGTAGTGGGCCGGGCAGAGTCCCCGTGGTGGCGGGCTGCGACGCTCTCTTCGGAGTGCGTACCGGTGACGCGGGATGGCAGGCCGAGTTGTCCGGACGCATCCCGACAGCCTGCAGCTACAAGTCACCGAAACGGTTGCGAGGAGTGAAGTACCGCGCCTCGGTCCACATGCCGGCGCGATTGGCGGTGACCAACCAGATGGAGCCCCGTTCGCAACCCCGCCCCACCACCTTGACCCCGGAGCCGGCCAGCGCCTCCAGAATCTCGGGAACGAGGTTTCCATGGCTGCAGGCCACGATCCCGGGACCGCCGACAGCGGATCCGGACGGGTCACGGCGCCGACCCTGCAACTCGACGTGGATCCGGGCCAGGGCCTGGTCCCGGGACGACTCCTCCCACAGTTCGTCGCACTCCTGGATCGGTAGGCCGAGGGTTGCCGCCAGCGGTTCCACCGTCTGGACACATCGCGTGGCCGGGCTGGTCAGAATCGATGTGATCGTGCGGCGGGCCAAGACCACTGACAACAGGGCGGCCTGAGCGCGACCGATCTCGGTCAGCGGACGGTAGCGGTCGTGGGGGTGGTCGTGCCGATCTCCGGCTTGGGCGTGCCGGATCAAATACAGCTCCATGGTCGCCCTCAACGCTAGCACTTGGAGACGGTCGGTCAGATTGCGGTCCAACCCCCGTCGACGGCCAGGATGTGGCCCGTCACATAGCTGGAGGCGTCGGAGCTCAGGAACAGCAACGCCCCGTCCAACTCGTGTTCGGCTCCCGGTCTACCCATCGGGGTGTTACTTGTGATGAAGGCCATGCCGCCTTCCGACTCGAACATCTCCTCGGTCATCTCCGACGCGAAGAAGCCGGGGGCGATGGCATTGACCCGGATGCCGTTGCGGGCCCACTGGGATGCCAACTCCCGGGTGAGGTTGACCAGGCCACCTTTGGACGCGGCATAGCCGGCAGCCCGCAGCCGGCCGCCGCCGACCAGGCCCATGACCGACGCAATGTTGACAATCGACCCGGTCTGCTCGTTTTCCAGCATCCACGACGCCGCCCGACGGCTGATGTCGAACGGGGCCACCAGGTTGATCGACAGCTCGTACTCGAATCCCTCTCGGTCGTCGTCGACGGCCGAGACCACCCGGGAGATCCCGGCGTTGTTGACCACGATGTCGAGCCGGCCGAACCGGCTCACCGCCTCGTCCACCACCCGGCCCGGACCTTCGGCCCGGCTGATGTCGCACACTACCGGGTGTACATCGCGCCCTGTGGTCTCGTTGATCTCGTCGGCCAGGGCCTCCAGCCGATTGCCCCGGCGGCCGACAACCACCACGTCAGCCCCGGCCGAGGCCAGGATCCGGGCGAATCGGGAGCCTAGTCCCGAGCTGGCGCCGGTGATCACCGCCACCTTTTCGGTCAGATGAAATGGTGCTGGGAGATCGAGGCTCATGACGGCAATGGTGCCAGTCTTTTGGTGTGAACCGCTCCATCAACCCCACAACGGTCGGTGCCCCCTCGGCCAAGTATGCTCTGGCCACCGAGGTCGAGAGCCCGGCGAAGCTTCTGCACACCAGCGGGATCGGTCCGGTTCGAGCCGACGGCTCGGTGCCGGCGTCGATGCAGGGCCAGGCCGAGACCGTGTGGTCCACCTTGCTGACATTGCTGGCCGAGGCCGGGATGACACCGACGGACGTCGTCTCGGTCACCACCTACGTGGTTGTGCCCGACCCGTCGCTCGACGAGGACTTGTCCACCCGGCTGGAGCTGGCCATGGCGGCCCGCAACGCCCATCTCGACGGGCATCGCTGTGCCTCGGTCCTGGTGCCGGTGCCCGCTCTGGCCACGCCGAGCTGGAAGATGGAGGTGGCGGTGGTCGCCGCCTCCGGCCGGCAGCGATGAAGGACACCCATCGACTGCTCCATCGAGCGGTCCTCTCCCTTCTGGGGCACCGGCTCCAGCGCTGTTCACCGGTCAGGGTCCGAGCACTCGTGACCGGGGCCCTGACCCTCGTCCTGTTGTGCACTGCGTTGGCTGCACCGGGGGCCGCCACCTGGTCGCTGGTCGCCGTCGATCCCGAAACCGGTGAGGTCGGCGTGGCCATGGCCGGGTGTGGGCCGGTGGCCACGCTGGGCAGCCCCGACGCCGTGCTCGATCCGATCGCACTGGTCCCGGGGCGAGGGGTGGCGGTGGCCCAGGCCGCCGTCGATCCCGATCGAGTGGCCCAACTGGCCGAGCTGCTGGAGGAAACCGCCATTGCAGCCTCTGACGGCTCCGATGCCGGGGCCGGTGCGTCCGGGGTTCCCGCCGGCTCGGCCCCGCAGCTGCTGGCCCGCATCACCGAGCAGTCGGACGATGCCCTGGTGGCCAATCGCCAGTACGCGTTGGCGGCGCTGGCCGGCGGCGCCGCCGTCTACACCGGCGGTGAGGTCGGGGTGGCCGGGCCGGCCGATGTCGGCGTCGATGCCTACTCCGGGTCTCGAAGCTCCGATCGGGCGGCAGCCGTGGGTGTGCTGGTGGTCGACAAGGCAGTGGTCGACGATGCCCTGGCCGGCTACCTGGCCGCCCGGGACGAGGGCCAGTCCCTGGCCCGTGGGCTGGCCCGGGGCCTACTGGCCGGATCCGAGGCCGGAGGCGACCCCGATTGTCGGGAGCAGACGGCCCTCTACGCCCACCTGGCAGTGGCCTCGCCCGGGGATGGGGGATCGAACCCGACCACGCTCCTCACCGCCACCGTGGACGAGGATGACGGTCAGAACCCGGTCGCCCTACTCGTATCCGGCCTCGACGAGGGTGAGCGGGGCTGGCTCGATGCCGGTCGCCGCCCGGCCCGCCGTCTGTCCCGCCCCCTGGTCCTGGCCATCGGGGTGGCCATGGCATTGGCCGCCATGGTCATCATTCGCCATGGCATGGGCTACCGATTCGGCCGGCGAACGACTCGGGTCCGACCCTGAGCCAACCTGGTCGACCGGTGCGCCCCCGATCACCGGCCGGCGGATGAGCATCCGGTTTCCGTCGGCCTGGGCCAAACCGGTACCCTGAGCCCGATACAGCCTTCGGCCTCCTCGACATTCGTTATCGGGTGACCCGACCAGCATCGTTTGGATCGGTGAACCCATCCCGGAACAGCGATGGCCCAGCGACCAATGGGGGTTCGGTGTCCACACTTCGATACGGCGTCATCGGTACCGGCATGATGGGCATTGAGCACATCGAGAACATCAACGCCATCGACAACGCCGAGGTGGTCGCCGTCAGCGATCCCAACGACGGCTCACTGGCGGAGGCGGTGAAAAGGGCACCGGGGGCTCGGGCATTCCCGGACCATGTCGAGCTTCTGGCCACCGGTGAGGTGGACGCCGTCGTCATCGCCTCACCCAACCACACCCACAGATCGGTGTTGGAGGATGTTGTGACGGCCGGGGTCCATACGCTGATCGAGAAGCCGTTGTGTACCACGGTCGACGACTGCCTGGCCGTGATCAAGATGGCCGACGAGGTACGGGCCGAGCATCCGGATCAGGTCGTCCAGGTCGGCCTCGAGTACCGTCACATGCCGCCGGTGGCCCGCCTGGTCGAGGAGGTCCGGGGTGGCGCGGTGGGAACACCGCGCATGGTGGCCATGCGGGAGCATCGTTTCCCCTTCCTGGTCAAGGTCGACAACTGGAACCGGTTCTCGGTCAACACCGGGGGAACCCTGGTCGAGAAGTGCTGCCACTTCTTCGATCTCATGAACCTGGTTATCGGGGAGCGGCCGAGGCGTGTCATGGCTTCCGGCGCTCAGGATGTGAATCACCGGGACGAGGTGTACGACGGCCGACCATCCGACATCCTCGACAACGCCTTTGTCATCGTCGACTACCCGGGCGGAGCACGGGCCATGTTGGATCTGTGCATGTTCGCCGAGGCCACCCACAACCAGGAGGAGCTGGTCGTGGTGGGGGATGGGGGCAAGGTCGAGGCCCTGGTCCCCGAGGGCGTGTACCGGCGGGGTCGCCGAGGCGAGAACTGGATCGGTCAGGTCCATAGCGAACACGTCGACGACGGCCACATCGCCTATCAGGGACTGCACCATGGATCGAGCTATCTGGAGCATCTCGAGTTCATGGCCGCCATCGAGTCCGGCGCCGGAGCTCCGGTGACGCTGGAGGATGGACTGTGGTCGGTGGCCATGGGAGTGGCCGCCCACCGATCGATCGACGAAGGTCGCCCGATAGAGATGAGCGAATTGCTACCGGTACCGGCCGGAGATGCTCAACACGGTCAGGAGTGACGAGACCGTGGGAAGACACCGTGAGACGACAATGCGGAGACAATGAGGAGATGTTGTCATGAGTGAAATCAGCTGGTTCAGCGCCCTGTGCGACGACGACTACGAGTTCCTGGGGCTCCCCGACCCCCTGCTGGTGAGCTCGTGGGAGCACTGCCGCAACATCGTGCTGACCGCCGATCGGTACCGTTACGACAACGTCCTGCTGCCCTCGGGCTACACCTTGGGCATCGACAACGTGGCCTTTGCCGCCGGCATCGCCCCCCTGGCCACCCACATACGGTTGTTGCTCGCCGTCCGCTGCGGCGAGCTGGTGGTACCCCAGCTGGCCCGCCAGCTCGCCACCATCGATCAGATGCTGGAGGGGAGACTCACCATCAATATCATCTCGTCCGACGTGCCGGGGGAGAAGCTGGAGAGCGAACCCCGGTACCGGCGCTCGACCGAGATCATGTACCTCCTGCGGGAGCTGCTCAACGGCAATGCCGTCGAGTTCCACGGTGATTTCGTCGATCTCACCATCGAACCGCCCCGGATTCGCACCGTGAGCGGTCGCAGTCCGCTGTTCTACTTCGGTGGCCTGTCCCCGGCGGCCCGGGATTGTGCCGCCGCCGGCGCCGATGTGTTCCTGATGTGGCCCGACACGACAGCCGGCGTCCTCGAGGTCAAGGCCGACATGGAGCGCAGGGCGGCCGAGAAGGGGCGCCGCCTTCGCTACGGCTGGCGGTCGCACGTCATCGTCCGGGAGACCGAGGACGAGGCCCGGGCCGCAGCCAGTCGTCTGCTGTCAAAACTCGAGGACCAGATCGGTGACGAAATCCGCCGGCGCTCACTTGATTCCAAGTCGGCCGGCGTGGCACGCCAGGCCGAGCTCCGGGACTCGGCCGACGACGAGGGCTATATCGAACGACATCTGTGGACCGGGGTCGGCCGGGCCCGATCCGGCGCCGGCGCCGCCATCGTCGGCGACCCCGACCAGGTCACGGCCAAGATCAAGGAACTGGAGGAGGCGGGAATCGAGGCCTTCATCCTGTCCGGGTACCCTCATCAGGCCGAGTGCGATCTGTTCGCCCGACATGTGCTGCCCAATCTCGACCACGACCGTCTCGTCTTCGAACCCGATCCGGTCGCCGTGGGCTGAGGGACAAGGACGCCAACCACCCTGCCCGCCGGCAGTCTCACGTCGTGTCGGAATCGATCCCGTCGGTGGATGGCGGATCGAGGGTTGTCACATCGGTGATGCAGGCATCATCACCCTGGGCCAGCGATGCCGTGACTTCGACCTCGGTGTCACCGTAGAGCGAACCCAGCAGACCACGGACCATGCCCCGATCGACGGCGCAGATCACCGGATGGTCGATGGCCACATCGCCGAACGGGCAATGGCCGGAAACGATCCGCAGCTCCTCACCGTCCTTCTCGGCATGGGCGGCGAACCCGTGGGCCGACAGGGCATCGGCCACCACGTGGAGGGCCGATCGGAATGAACGCTGGGAGTCGGCGAAGTCGCCCATGCGTCGAGCCATCTGTTTGCCGAACTCCTGCCCGACCTCCTCGGCCAGCTCCTCTGCCTCGTCGGTCGGCAGTCGGGACAGCGCCTTACCCAGCAGGGTGATCAGGATGTCGTCCTGGCCGACCTCGAATTCGAACGACAGGTCGGGGTGGGCAGCCTTGTACGTCTTGGCCGGGCGTCCGGCTCCCACCGACGGGCGCTGGCTCACCTCCACATAGTTGCCACTGGTCAGCTTGTCGAGATGGTGGCGGGCGACATTGGCATGGATGCCGATCGCGGCTGCCACATCGCTGGTGGTCAGCCCGTCGGGGTGATCCCGCAGCAGCAGATAGATGCTGCGGCGGGTGGGGTCGCCGAATGCCGAGGTTATGGCATTGACCAGATTGGCGAACTCTGTCGGGCTGAGGGCTCGTTGGGCCACCTCGGTAGTCTAGCTAGCAAGGTCGGTTGACACCGAGATCGGTGAAAGAGCCGACACCGCAGCACGGTGACCGGTCGACCCCCCCCACGAGATATCGGAGCCCCCAGGGAGTTGTTGTGTCGATCACGGAAGATCAAGTCCTGCAGGTATTGCAGCCGGTGGAAGACCCGGAGTTGCATCGCAGCATCGTCGATCTGGGCATGGTTCGCCACGTCAACATCCAACCGGTCGACGGTGGGAGCACCGTGGATGTCGGGGTCGATCTCACCATCGCCGGTTGTCCGCTGCGAGCCGAGATCGATCGTCGGGTGACCGAGGCGGTGACCGCCCTCGACGGTGTGACCGGCGTCTCCATCGACTTCGGGGTCATGACCGACGAGCAGCGGGAGGCGCTGCGCAAGCAGTTGCACGGCGATCCGTCGGCCACCGCCGGTTCTCAGCAGGGCCACGGACACGCCGAGGGCCGGGCCATCCCGTTCGCCGACCCCGACAACCGCACCCGGGTTCTGCTGGTGGCTTCGGGCAAGGGTGGTGTGGGGAAGAGTTCGGTCACCACCAACCTGTCGGTGGCGCTGGCCAACCGCGGCAGCAAGGTAGCCGTGGTCGATGCCGATGTCTGGGGCTTCTCCATTCCCCGAATGCTGGGTGTCGACCGTAACCCGGTGATCATCGACGAGATGATCGTGCCGCCCGAGGCGAACGGTGTGCGCTGCATCTCGATGGGCTTCTTCGTGGAGGAGAACCAGCCCGTGATCTGGCGGGGACCCATGCTTCACAAGGCTCTGGAGCAGTTCCTGACCGACGTGTTCTGGGACGAGCCCGATTATCTCATCGTCGACCTGCCACCCGGCACCGGTGACATCGCGCTGTCGCTGGCCCAGTTTCTGCCCCGGGCCGAGCTGCTGGTGGTGACCACCCCCCAGCCGGCGGCCCAGAAGGTGGCCCAGCGGGCGGCCTACATGGCCCACAAGGTCCACATCACCGTGTCCGGAGTCATCGAGAACATGAGCTGGTTCACCGGTGACGACGGCAAACGCTACGAGCTGTTCGGATCGGGGGGTGGCGAGGTTCTGGCCGACGAGTTGGGGGTACCCCTGCTGGCCAAGGTTCCACTGGTTCCCGAACTTCGGGAGGGTGGTGATATGGGCAACCCCATCGCCGTCCGACCCGACACCGAGGCCGGCGCCGTATTCGCCCAATTGGCCGAGCGGGTCGATGTGGAGCTGGCGCCCAGGAAGCGCTATCGATCCGAGCTGAAAGTCATCTGAGCAGGCCGGTCGGTGGCGGGGCCGAAACTTCGTTCCCGGGCCCAGGACGGGCACCCGTTTTGGGCGGCGCCCCACTAGGTTGTGAGCATGGAACTCCGCATTGGCATCGCCGACAGCCCCCAGGTGATCGAAATCGAGCTCGATCACGAAGTCGATCGCAGCGAGGTCGTGTCCCAGGTCGAATCGGCACTCAAAAGCGGTGACGAGGTACTGCGGTTGGTCGACAAGAAGGGTCGTGACTGGATGGTTCCGGCGACGCGCATTGCCTATGTCGAGGTCGGCACCGCTGATGCCGAGCGGCGAATCGGGTTCGGGGCCTGAGCATTCCGGCCCGCCTGACGTTCGTCACCGGTAAGGGGGGAGTGGGCAAGACCACGGTGGCTGCCGGACTGGCCCGACTGGCTGCCGAACGTGGCCGGCGGGTTCTGGCCGTTGAAGCCGTGGCTTCCGGACATCTCGAGGCCGCCCTGTCCGAGTCTGGATCGGACAACCGAGGGACGGTGGGGAACACAACCGGATCCGCTTCCATCACCGTGCTGGCCCTCGACACCCAGCAGGCGCTGGACGAATACGTCAAGATCTACCTCAAGATTCCCATCGCTCCGTCCAGTCTCGGGCCGCTGGCCCGGATCTTCGACTTCGTATCGGCCGCCGCCCCCGGGGTGCGCGAGATTCTGACCGTGGGCAAGATCGGCTATGAGGCCAAGTACGGGTCCTGGGACGAGATCGTGGTGGATGCCCCCGCCACCGGCCATGTTGTCGAGCTGTTGACCGCACCGGAATCGCTGGCGACCATCGCCGCCACCGGGCCCCTGGCCGGTCAAACCGGATGGCTTCGAGAGGTGCTGGCCGCCCCGACGACCGGCGTGGTCGTGGTGTCCCTGCCCGAGGAACTTCCGATTGCCGAGTCCGCCGAACTCATCGGCCGGTTGCGGGATGAGACCGACGTCGGTCTGCGGGCCGTGGTCGCCAACCGGGTGCCGGCTGGGATCGGTGACGAGGGGAGGGCGGAGACCCGGCGCCTCGTGGACGGCGGTCACCCCCTTGCCCCGCTGGCCGTGGCGGCCGGAGAGCGACACGACCAGGCCCGCCCGTTCGTCGATCAGTTGGAGTCCCTGGCCGACCGGGAGGGCCTGCCCTTGATCGTGGTTCACGACCGGCCTCGGGATCCGGTTGGCGCCGTCGTCGATGGATGGCGGGAGGTTGGCCGGTGACCGAGCACGGACCGGTGGCCGATGACGGGGGTTGTGACGGGGAGTCATCGCTCGACCGCCTCCTGGCCACGGCGGCGGTCATTGTGGTGGCAGGACCCGGTGGCGTGGGCAAGACCACGATCAGTGCCGCCCTCGGTGTGCGGGCTGCTCGCCGCCATGACCGTCGGGTTCTGGTGGTGACCGTCGACCCGGCCCGTCGCCTGGCCGATGCCCTCGGCGTGGCCGGTCTGCCGGGCGAGGCCGTGCTGGTTCCCGTCGGTTCCGGCGATGGCCGCCTGTGGGTCCAGATGGTCGAGATGGCCCAGGCCTGGAATCGCATCGTCGACGAGTGCGCTCCCGACCGGGCCACAGCCGAGGCCCTGTTGGCCAATCCCCTCTACCGATCGTTGACCACCCGGTTCGTGGCCAGTCACGACTATGTTGCCCTCGACCGCCTGGCCGAGCTCAACGAGCGGGGACCGGAAGGTATCGGTTTCGACCTGCTGGTGGTCGACACCCCGCCGGGGGAGCATGCGGTCGACGTGTTCGACGCCCCGGCCCGTCTGGAGACCTTCTTTGCCAGTCGCCTCCTGCGATGGCTCACCATCGGTTCCGGTGGGCGGTTGAGCGCCATGGCCGCCCGACCATTCCTGGCCGTGGCCGAACGGCTGCTGGGCAGCGACTTCCTGACCAAAATCACCGAGTTCTTCACCCTCTTCGCCGAGCTTCGCCCTGGTCTGCTGGCCCGGATCCGTCGGGTGGAACGCCAGCTCCATCATCCCGACACCAGGGTTGTGGTCATCACCACCTCGGAGCGTTGGGCCTTGGGAACCGCACGCCGATTGCTCGACGACGTAGTGGAGCGAGGCCTGAACCCGACCATGCTGGCCCTCAATCGGGTGTGGCCGTCCACCGCGGTGCGAACCGAGGTCGGAGACGGCTCCGGGGACCAAGGTTGGCAGACCGTCACCGTGCGCTCCACCATTGCCGCCGATGATCTGGTCAGCATCGACGATCCCATCTTGCGGCAGGCTATGGCTGCGGTGGTCGATCAGATCGCCGACGCCGAGGTTCGGCTTCCCCGGCCGTTGCGCACGGTGGTGGTGGACTGGAGGGCGGCCGGAGTCACCGGTCTCGAAGATCTGGGCAGCCTGCTCGATCAATGCCGTGAGGTCTGAGCCGTGGACTCCGATGCCATCGGGCGGACCCGTGGTCGGCCGGGGCCGGTGAGCCAAGGCCGGTTGGGGCGGCAGTAGCCTGAAACCCATGGCTTCGCTCAGTGATCTGGCTCGCCAGCACACCTCCCTGGGTGCCGCCGGCCGTGCTCACCTGCGGCGGCTGACCGGCTCCTGGGCGCCGTTGGCCGATCTGAGCTTCTCCGACCTCCTACTGCTGGCCCCGACAATGGAGTCGTCACCTCGGTCGGCCGTTGTCCTGGGGCAGATCCGTCCCACCACGGCCCAGACGGTTTTCGTCGATGACCTGGTGGGTCGAGTGATCGACTTCTCCGACGAGCCATTGGTGGCCAAGGTCTTCGACACCGGGGATGCGGTCGAGGGTGAGCAGGCGGTTGGCGTCGAGAGCCGTCCCACCCGTGTGACGGTCATCCCCGTCACCCACGAGGGACGCCTGGTGGCGGTGGTCGTCCGCTACTACCGGCTACGTCCCGACCATCCCCATCGCCTCAACTCCAATCACCCGCCCAGTGAGCTGGAACGGGCTTACCTCAGTGTCTTCAACCGGTTGGCGACGATGATCGCCGACGGCACGTATCCGTTCCCGTTCGAGGGGGCCATCACCGAGGAGTCGCCTCGGGTCGGTGACGGTGCGCTCATTCTCGATGCCTATTCCCGGGTGGTGTACTCGTCGCCCAACGCCGTTTCGGCTCTGCATCGAATCGGCTACCACGGCCGGATTACCGGGCAAAGGATGGAGGAGATGGGCTTCGACGGCGATGTTGTGGCCAGTGCCTTTCGGCTCAAGGTGCCGGTCATCGAGGAGGTGCAACGAGGTGAGTTGGCCACGGTGCTGGCCCGAATCCTCCCGTTGATCGAACATGGTGAGTTAACCGGTGCCCTGGTGCTGGTACGTGACGTTTCCGATCTTCGGCGCCGGGATCGCATGCTGGTCTCGATGGACACCACGATCCGGGAGATCCATCACCGGGTCAAGAACAACCTCCAGACCGTCTCGTCGCTGTTGCGGATCCAGGGCCGGCGCCTGGCCTCACCGGAAGCCAAATCCGCCATCGAGGAATCGGTGCGGCGTATCGGGGCCATCGCCGTGGTTCACGAGATGCTGGCCAACAGCGGCGGCGACGAGGTGGTGTTCCGGGACGTGGTGCAGCCCATCGTGGCCATGGCCGAGTCGGCCCTGGTCAGCTCCGAGGTACCGGTACGCTTCCGCCTTGTCGGCGAGGGGGCGACGTTGACGGCGAGCCGAGCCAGCTCTCTGGCCGTGGTGGTGACCGAACTCCTTCAGAACGCGGTGGAACACGGCTACCCACCGGGTTCGGGCCGGGGAGTGGTGACGGTGGAGCTGGTCACCTCACCCGATGAGCTCCTGGTCAGGGTTCATGATGACGGGGTGGGAGTCGGCCCCGACTTCGATCTCGACTCGTCGCTCGGCCTGGGTCTGACCATCATCAAGTCGCTGGTCACGGGCGAACTCCAGGGGGAACTTCGCATCACGCCGGCGACCGCGCCCCAGCGGGGAACGTTGGCCCAGGTCACGGTGACGTTGGCCGACACCGACGGGTGAGCGGCGCCCCGGGCCGGTTGATTGTCGAACCCGGGTCGGAACCCGAACTTGACGCCGGGCTCAGATGCGCCGGCTGATGAAGGTTCGGCGCAGGTGCCGCCGATCCTCTTCCGAGGTGCCGCCCCACACACCGGAGTCCTGATTGCTGGCCAGAGCGTATTCGAGGCATGGCTCCTGGGACGGGCACGCCATGCACACCGCCTTGGCTTCGGCGATCTGTTCGACGGCCTGGCCGGTGGTGCCGACGGGAAAGAACAGCTCTGGGCTGGTGTCGCGACAGGCGGCGTCCTGTCGCCACGAGAGATCGGGTTTGCCGCCGCCGGGTTTTTCGGCCACCCGTTGGGCGATCGTTTCGAAGTGCTCGAATCCGATGGGAGGTACGTACTCCCTTGAACCTACGACTGTCACGTTTCCTCCCTTAAGCGTGATGCGGTCGACTCGGTTATGAAGTTGTGATGAACCTTGCGGGTACGGGCGCTTCAGCGATCTGTCAGGACGGGGCCGGGCGGACGGGTGAAGACCCGTTGGCTTACCCTAGACGATTAGTTAGAACTTCGTAAAGAGTCTGTCGAACATTCCCTCTATACGCGACAACAACGTTGATGATCTCTCGTCAGTGCATCTCTGATGCAGATACACGTGGCCCAATCGGGAGCCGGCCGGGGCTCTTTTCGGGGGATGGTGACACGAAACCTGCTGCACTGGTTTCGCGTGGGTGGATTGGATGTTCACAATCGGGTTACGTCTCGGCGACGTTTGGTCGGAGGCCAAACTCGGGGCGGCGAGCGCCGTCTCGCCGCACTGGTTTCGTGTGGGTGGATTGGATGTTCAGAATCGGGTTACGTCTCGGCGACGTTTGGTCGGAGGCCAAACTCGGGGCGGCGAGCGCCGTCTCGCCGCACT
>JAHEJM010000001.1:55377-59254 GCA_024638815.1 Acidimicrobiales bacterium
CGAGCGCCGTCTCGCCGCACTGGTTTCGTGTGGGTGGATTGGATGTTCAGAATCGGGTTACGTCTCGGCGACGTTTGGTCGGAGGCCAAACTCGGGGCGGCGAGCGCCGTCTCGCCGCACTAGTTTGGTAGGCCAGTCGGCTCGAGAGGCAAGGCAGACCAGTGAGAATTGTGGCCCATCGGGGGGCATCGGCCACCCATCAGGAGAACACCATCGCCGCCTTCGAGGCGGCACGTGGAGAGGGGGCCGACGGCATCGAGCTCGACGTCCGGCGGTCCCTCGACGATGTGCTGATCGTCCACCACGATGCCCGACTGGCCGACGGTCGGGTCCTGGCCGACACCGCCTCGGTCGAGCTGCCACCGTGGCTTCCCACTCTGGCCGAGACGCTGGACGCCGTCTCCGACATGTGGCTCAACCTCGAGATCAAGAACCTTCCCGACGACCCCGACTACGACGCCGACAACGCCATCTCCGTCGCTGTGGCTGGGCTCCTGACCGCCCGCATGTTCGCAGCCGAAGGGGCCGGCGACGACGGTCGCAGCCTGGCCGACCGATTCGCCAGCCGGATTCTGGTCTCATCGTTCAACGTCGATTCGATTCGTCGGATCCGGGAGGTCGAGCCGGCAATCCCGGTGGGCATGCTGGTCTGGGGTCAGAGCGATCCCAACTCGCTCATCGCCCGAGCCGCCGGTCATTGTTTCGACGCCATCAACCCCCACGACCTGCTGGTCGACCCCACCTTCGTCAAACGGGCCCACGACGCCGGTCTCACCGTGAATGTGTGGACCGTGGATGACCCGCAGCGGATCCGTTTGCTGGCTGCCATGGGTGTCGACTCGGTCATCACCAATCGTCCGCAAGTAGCCCGTCAGGCCCTCGCCTCCTGACCGGGCACCACCAGGCGGATGGCACGGGGCCGATACTCGAGACTCAGCCGGTCCACTGGTCCGAAACTCTCGCCGTCGAGTTGGTAGGGAAACGGTCGATAGCCGATGATCTCGGCCTTGTGGATGTCCGACACGTGGCTGCTGGCACCTTCGTTGGCGATGCCATGCCCGCCGGCAAGGGCGGTGGCCGCCGCCTTGACGATGACTGAGAGGTCCAGCGAGTGCAGCGCCACCAGTGACAGCGGTGCGTCCAGGCCGGCCTCCGGTGCGAGATCGAGGGGGCGATCACCGAGGAAGGTGTAGGGATTGCAGTTGAGGGCCACGGCCAGATGGGCCCCGCCCGATATCTCCGCGTCGGGCGAGGTGATCCGGAACCAGGGGTGGCGGCGATCGACCCGACGAAGCCAGGTGTCGATGGTGGTGGTCACAAAAAGGGCGTGGCCGGCATAGCGCTTCAACGGGCCCCGATACTCGACCCGTTCGACCACCGCGGCGTCGAAACCGGCTCCGCAGTGAAACAGGAAGACCCGATCGTTGGCCAGCCCGACTCCGACATCGACCAACCGGTCCCGGGCCACGGAGTCGAGCAGGGCCGATGTGGCCTCGACCGGGTCGTTGGGAAACCCGAGAATACGGGCCAGCACATTGGTGGAGCCGCCGGGAAGAGGGGCCACGGCCGTGGGGAGGCCGAGGACGCCGTTGGCCGCCTCGTTGATGGTGCCGTCGCCCCCGAGAGCGACCACAAGGTCGGTTCCGTCCTTGGCCGCTCCATAGGCCAGACGAATGGCGTGCCCCCGTTTGGTCGTCTCGACGATCTCGAGTTCGTGGTCGGCGGCGAGACGGCGCTGGATCATCACCCGACTCCGCCGGGTCACCGACGATGCGAAGGGGTTGACGATCAGCGTGATACGCACGCTGCCATTGTGCACCACCGAGTGCTGGTCGGTCCTGGTCGTCGGCGGATTTGACCGCAGTGCGCCTCCGATCCGGGATGATCCGGCTGTCCCGGTTGATCCGGGTACCGCCGCACGGTCAGTATCGGGTCCGGCTCGAAGGCGGTCGGAAGTTTGCGGCCCGGATTGATCGGATGGCTGGGATATTGGCCTACTATTCGGAGCATGAATGTCGTTGTATGCGTAAAACAGATCCCGGATCCCGCCGATCCTGGCGCTCTCGATCCTGATACCAAGACCTTGAAACGGGACGTGAAGCTTATTCTCGACGAGTCCGATTCCTACGGAGTCGAGATGGCGCTTCAGCTTGTCGACGCCGCCGGAGAGGGCGAAGTCATCCTGGTGTCGATGGCCCCCAACAACGAGCGGTCCGGGTTGTCCACGGCGCTGGCCATGGGGGCGGCGTCGGCCACACTGATCTCCGACGAGACGTTGTCGGGTTCCGATGCGCTGACCACGGCGAAGATTCTGGCCGCGGCCATCGCCGAGCGCGAACCCAAGCTGGTCATCACCGGTTCGGAGAGCTCCGATGGCTACACCGGCACGGTTCCGGACCAGATCGCAGCCGTGCTCGACCTGCCCTCGGTGACCATGGCGAAGTCGATCAGTGTCGACGGCGATCAGGTCAAGGTCGAGCGCCAAACCGACGCCGGTCACGACGACGTCGAGTGCCCGATGCCCTGTGTGGTCAGTGTGACCGCAGGTGTGGTCGAGCCCCGGTACCCCTCGTTCAAGGGCATCATGGCCGCCAAGTCGAAGCCAGTTGACGAAAAGACGGTGGCCGATCTGGGGTTCGATGCCGACAGCGTCGGATGGGCCGCCGCCGGCCAGGAGATCGTGGAGATCGCCGACGCCCCGCAGCGTGAGGCCGGTGAGGTAATCGAGGACGACGGTGAGGCCTACAACCGGATTGTGGCCTTTCTCGACGAACTGAAAGTGATCTGAGGGAGACGACCATGACTTTGTCAACGATCTGGGTCCATGCCGAGGCAATGGACGGAACCGTGAGTTCGACCACACTCGAGCTCCTCACCAAGGCCCGTGACCTGGCCGATACCGTGGCCTGTTTCTACGCCGGTGACGACGCCGACGACATCGCCGAGCAGCTGGGGGAATACGGGTGCGAAACCGTGTACCAGACCGGTGACCTCGAGGGTGCCCTGGTCGGTGTTCCTGTGGCCGCCGCCATCGCCGAAATGGTCGACGCCGGCGACGGCCCCGACGCCATCCTGCTGGGGACCTCCTATGACGCCCGGGACGTGGCGGCGCGGCTGTCGGTCAAGCTCGACCGTACGGTCATCACCAACGTGGTCGATGTCGAGGTCGACGACGACACACTCATCGGTACCGAGCCCATCTTCGGTGGAACGACCGAGGTCAAGACCCGATTCACCGGTGACGGTCCCTACCTCATGCTGGTTCGACCCAAGTCCTTCCCGGCCGAGCCCAGTGGCGGGCCGGCCGCCGATGTCGAGGATCTCGACGTGCCCGAGCTGGGCGCCAGTGGTGGGGCCCGAGTGATCGAGCGTCACGTCGAGGAGTCGGAGGGCCCCAAGCTCGACGAGGCGGCCGTTGTGGTCGCCGGTGGGCGAGGCCTGGGCGAGGAGGAGAAGTTCGCCATGGTCGAGGACCTGGCCAAGCTGCTCAAGGGAGCGGCCGGCGCCTCCCGTGCCATCGTGGATGCCGGCTGGGTGCCATATGCCCTACAGGTTGGTCAGACCGGCAAGGTGGTGAAGCCCGACGTGTACATCGCCGCCGGTATCTCCGGTGCAACCCAGCATCTGGTCGGAATGAAGGGCTCCAAGCACATCATCGCCATCAACAAGGATCCGGAGGCCCCGATCTTCGGTATCGCCGACCTCGGCATCGTGGGAGACGTGCACAAGGTCATGCCCAAACTCATTGAGGCACTCCAGGGCCGGTAGTCGTTGTCCCGGCGACGGGCACAACGCCAACAGGATCGGCCATCCTCGGCCCTGTGTCGGCCCATGACGGGTTGATCAGGCACTGGTGTTCGCCGACGGGGCGGCTCAG
>JAHEJM010000001.1:59354-166189 GCA_024638815.1 Acidimicrobiales bacterium
CGGCGCCGAAACTTGCCCAATCGTGAACATCCAAGCCATCAAGTGGAACTAGTATCCGAGGATGGCAGAACAGCTACTCGATGTCGATGCGCCGGCGTCGGTTGCGGCGGTTCGTTTCGGCGTCGTGGGCGAGCGTCGCCATCGGTGAGTGTGGTCGAGGTGGTCGGCTGATGGGTCGGGTGGTCGCTGCACCGGCCGGATGGCCGTTTGTCGAGGCCGTGGCCGAGGCGGTGCTGCAAGCCAAGTCGGCCCCGAATGGTGTGACCGGAGTGTTGCGTTCGGTCAGTGTGGTCTGTTCGAGTTCAGTCGAAGGTCGCGGCCTGCGGCGGGCGGTGCTCCACCGCCTCATCGAGCGGGGTGAACCGGGCCTGGCCGGTGTGGAGTTCACCACGGTCGGTGGCTTGACCCGGACGCTGGCCGCCGAGGCCATACCCGAACATGAACTCCGTGTGGCCGGCAGGGTCGAGCTGCTGGCCGCCGTACGGGCCGAACTGCGACACGAGCCCGGTCTTTTCGGTGCGGTGGCTGGGCACCGCACAACACACGATCGTCTCGTCGCTCTGTATCAAGAGCTCACCGGTCTCGACACCGAGGCGGTGTCCGAGCTGCGTTCCGCCGCCGAGGGTCTCAGTGCCGACGCCCTTCGGGTCGTACTCGGTGTCGATGGCCGGCTGGGCCCGATTGTCGACGAGCGGCACATCATGACGCTGGCCATGACTCGACTGCACCGCTCCCGTGCCGAGTCAACCGCCGATTCTCCGGCGGATTGGCCGTCGTGTCGGTTGCAGCCGACGAGCCGACCGCGGTCGAGCAACGGACACGGTGAGGTCGATGCCCGGTGTCTGGTCCTGGTCCACCCCGATCCGTTTCGAGCCTTCGAGCGTCGAATCCTGGCCGCTGTCGTCGACCACCCGGGTACCACAACTGTCGTGGCCGTGACCGGGCACGGTCTGTTCGACCGGGCCTATCGCAAACGGGTGGCCGTCTGGGGCCTGACGGTCGGCAGCGGGCTTGGTTCGTGGCCGACTCCCGGGGTTGCCGCCTCGAACGGCGCTGTCGGTGATGTCGGTTCTCCGGTCGAACCGACCACGATGGAGCCGGGGCGGGCGGCCTTGGTCGACACCGCGGCACCTGACGAGGAGGTGCGGGCCGCCGTTCGCCAGATGATGGCCCACGGATCGGTGGGCACGCCCCTGTCGTCAATGGCTCTTCTCTACACCACACCCGAGCCCTACGCCGGGATCATCCACGATCAGCTGACGGCCGGCGAGTTGCCGTTCCATGGCCCCGGTCACCGCCCTCTGGGTGGGTCTCTAGCCGGCAGGACGCTTCGTCGGCTACTGGGACTGGCGGCACACGGTTTGGAGCGGGGGGCGGTGGTCAACTTCCTGAACTCGGCTCCCATCGATGCCGGTGACGGCCGGGAGGTTCCGGCGCTGCTGTGGGACCGGCTGTCCCGCCAGGCCGGTGTGATAGAGGGTCCCCATTGGCGGATCCGCCTGGCCGAATTGGTCGAAGGAGTGGCAGCCGATCCTTCCCATCACTCATCGTTCGATCCCATCGACACGACGACGGTCGACTCCACCAAGGCTCTGATGTCCTTCATGGCCGAGCTGGAGGAACGGCTCCGGCCACCCTCGGAGCGGACCTGGTCGAACTGGTCGGCGTGGGCCGCAGGCCTACTCGACCGATATCTCCTGGAGGCCGAGATCCGTGCCCAGCAGGATGCCGGGGGCAACGAGGAGGTTGCCGGTCATGGCGGCTTGTCGGGGATCACGGTCGTGCCCGACTCGGAGGTGGCGGCGCTGGATGCCGTCCGTCGAGCCCTGAATCGAATCGGCGCCCTCGACGGTTTCGGCGTGGAACCGGATTTGGACTCCTTCGAGGCGTCGGTCGACTCGGAGCTTGACGGTGTGGTCATGCCGGGTCCGACCGGTGGCGGCCTCTATGTCGGTCCGTTGTCGTCGGCCCTCCACCTACCGTTCGACCAGATCATGGTGGTGGGCATGGTCGAGGGGGTGTTTCCTCGGGTACCGCGGGAGGACTCGCTACTGCCCGACTCCCTGCGACGTCGGGCTTCGTCGCTGCTGCCGGATCGCTCGATCGTCACCGAGATCGACGCATCGGGCGCCGCCCTGATGGCGTCGGGCAGTCGGCGCAAGACCACCTTTCTCACCTCCCGGGGGGATCTTCGCAGCAACCGATCGCGTACCTGGCCCCACGGCCTCAAGCCATTGGTCGAGGGGCCGGTTCAGGTCATCGCCTCCCATCACCAGGGACTGGCCGGCCACGGCCATCCGGCCTCGCTCGAGGACTTCGAGTTGCGATCGTTGATCCATCACATCGACGGTGGCGACCCGGTCGGCAGCCATGAGCTGGCCACGCTCGATCCCATCTTGGCCGCCGGCCTGGACCGCCACCAGCATCGAGGGCAGGACAAGTTGAACCCCTACACCGGTGGTGTGGGAGCCATGGTGGATCCCACTGACCATCTGTTCTCGCCCACGGCGCTCGAGACCTACGCTCTGTGCCCCCGCAAATACCTGCTGCAACGAATACTGCGGCTGGGTGAGGACGAGCGGCCGGAGCGGATCGCTCACATCACCGGACTTCAGCGAGGGAAGCTGGTCCACCGCTTGCTCTACCGGTTTGTGGCCGATGCCCTGGCCGCCGACGATGTGCCGGAACCGGATGAGCCGTGGCCCCGGGAACGCCGGGCCCACCTCTTCGACCTACTCGAGGAGGAGGTCAAGATGGCGCATGCCCAGGGCGTAACCGGAGGCCAGGTCCAGACCGAGATCCTACGCCGTCGGCTGATGGAGGAGATGGAGGACTTCCTCCGGCTCGACGACGAGGTCCGTCGTCGCTACCGGTCCCGGCCGGTGCGAGCCGAGCACGAATTCGGCTTCGAGGAGAGTCCCCTCGTTCTCCGCCTGGGAAGTGGTCGGTCGGTGCCGCTGCGGGGAGCGGTGGATCGGGTCGATGTGACCGATGACGGGGGTCTTCTCGTCATCGACTACAAGGGGGGCAGCGACCGCTCGTTCGCCGATCTCGACGAGGATCCCCTCGATGCCGGCCGCCGTTTGCAGCTGCCGCTCTACGCCCGGGTCCTGGCCGAGGACCGCAGTCTTGTCGGGCCCCGGATCGGTCTGTATTGGTTCACGTCGCAGAACAAGGTACGGGCAGTGTCTTTGGACGAGGAGCTCGAGTCCGATATGGAGGAGGTGGTTGGGGCCGCCCTGGACGGCATCGGGGAGGGGATCTTCCCCGCCGTCCCCGGTCAGGCCGTGAGCTGGCCCCGACTGACGTTCGAGAACTGCCGATACTGCGACTTCGACCGGATCTGTCCCACCGACCGTCATCGAGAGTGGGAACGGGTTCGACTTGATCCCGCAGTGGCCGTCATCGACATCCTCCGCCGACCGGTGGAGATCGACGTGTCGACCGGCCGTCGGCCCGGACAGCCCGGAGGAAGGGCGTCGTGACCCCGGATCTGGTCGACGCCCCGGCCCGGGCTCAAATCACCGAACAGATCGGGTGTTCGCTGTTCGTCGAGGCCGGAGCCGGAAGCGGCAAGACCTCGTCGCTGGTGAACCGGATTGTGACACTTGTCGACTCCGGGGTTCCGGTGCCGAACATCGCCGCCATCACCTTCACCGAGGCTGCGGCCCGGGAGTTGCGGACCAGGGTCCGGGATGCCCTGATCGAACGAGGCCATGACGGGGGAGTCGTGGAGTCAGCTGCGTTCACCACCCTGCACGGCTTCGCCCTTCGCATCCTCTCCGACTTCCCGATCGAGGCCGGTCTACCCCCCGGCTTCGGTGTGGTCGACGAGGTGACCAGTGCCCTCCAGTTCGAACGTGATTGGCGGATGTTCGAGGGGCGGCTGGGCGACGACATGCGACTCCTGGAATTGCAGCAGCGGGCCAACGCCCTCGGCATCAAGCTGAAGTCGTTCTCGGCCGTGGCCCGCCAGTTCGACGACAACTGGGACCTCCTTCTCGACCGCGATGTCACGGCCACCGTTCACGACCGGGGCCCCGCTCCCGATCTTGTCCCCCTGGCCTTCGATGAGGTGGTGGCCGACGCGCTTCGGCTCGACCAGGTTCGGGCCGGATGCATCAGCGACGACGATGCACTCAGTGCCGGAATCGTCAAGCTCGTGGCCCAGGTCGAACCCCTGGTCGGGCAGAGTCCTCTGAAGCAGCTGCTAGGCCTTGGCGGGCTGCCGTGGCCGCCTCGGAAGAGAGGTCGCAAAGGCAACTGGCGGGGACCGACGGTGGAAGAGGCCAGGGCCGAGGTGGATGCGGTTCACGATCGGGTTGACGTCGCTTTGGCCGCCGTTGTCGACGACACCGTTCGACAGTTGACCGCCCTGGTGGCGGGCCATGTGTTGGAGCGGGTGGAGCATCGACGCACCGCCGGTCTGTTGTCGTTCCACGATCTGTTGGTGCTGACCCGCCGATTGCTGCGGTCCGACGAACTGGTCCGGACCGGACTTCACCACCGGTACCGGTATCTCCTCCTGGACGAATTCCAGGACACCGATCCCATCCAGATCGAGCTGGCGGTGCTGGTGGCATCGACCGAGCCGGTCGGCTCGAGGCCATGGCCCGAGCTGGCCCAGATGCTGGAACCGGGACGTCTGGTGGTGGTCGGCGATCCGAAACAGGCCATCTACCGGTTCCGTCGAGCCGACATGGCCGTGTATGCCGAGACGGAGAAGGTGCTGGTTCCCGAGACCACCCGGTTGGTGTCGAATTTCCGCTCGGTGCCGGGCATCGTGGAGTGGATCAACGCCTTCTTCACCCGGGTCATGGGCGAGGGCCAGGACGCAGTGCAGCCGCCGTATGTACCGTTGTCGCCGGTGCGCCGGCCTGCTCCCGGCGGCCGGCCGCCGGTCGTGGTGCTGGGTGGGCCCCATGACAAGGAGGAGCTCAACGTCGGTCAGCTGCGCCAGCGGGAGGCCGAGGACGTGGCCGCCCTGGTGTGCCGGGTCATGGAGGAATCATGGCCGGTGTGGCGCAATGACGAATGGTTGCCTGCCCGCCTGAGCGACATCGCGGTTTTGATACCGTCCCGGCTGTCGTTGCCGGCCCTGGAGGCCGCCTTCGTCACTGCCGGCATCCCCTTCCGACCCGAAACCAACTCGCTGGTGTACTCGACCCAGGAGGTCCGTGACGTGCTGGCCGCGGTGCGGGCCGTGGTCGATCCAACCAGCACCATTGATGTAGTGGCCGCCCTTCGGTCCGCCTTGTTTGCCTTGGCCGATGACCATCTGCTGGCCTGGAAGCTGGCGGGAGGCGGGTTCGACTACCGGGATTCCCGGGTTCCCGACGGTCAGCACCGGTCTCCCCTTATCGCCGCCTTCGGTCAGCTGGCGCAATGGCACGCGGCGCGGTGGTGGGCCGAACCGGCGGTCCTGGTGGAACGAATGGTTCGGGAACGAAGACTGCGGGAGCTGGCGCTGGCCGAGGCCCGCCCCCGGGATCGATGGCGTCGCTACCGGTTCCTGGCCGAGCAGGCGAGGGAGTTCACCGAGACCCAGGGCGGCGACCTGCAGGACTTCGTGGACTGGGTGGAGATCCAGTCGAGCGACATTGCTCGAATCACCGAGCCGGTGCCTCCCGAACCCGACGACGAGGCGGTCCGGGTCCTGACCGTGCACGGTTCGAAGGGATTGGAGTTTCCCATCGCCGTGTTGGCCGGTGCGCCGTCGATGGAGCGGTCGATGCGGGCCGGGCCGACCGTGATCTTCGGCCCCGATGGTGATCCCGAGGTCAAGATCGGGGGTGACAACCGCACCGAAGGGTTCGACGCCAGGGCGTCGGTAGAGGATGTGCTCGACGCCAACGAACGCATCAGACTGCAATACGTGGCCGCCACCCGGGCCCGGGACTACCTGGCGGTGTGCGTACATCACAACAACTACGGGACCAGTACCGGCCGTCGAAGCTGGGAGGTCATCGGTGACATCCCCGAGCTTTGGGCCCTCTTCGAGCGTCGTGGTGACGAGCGGTTCCAACTGGAGCCGCCCCATCAGCTGAGCCTGCCCGGTGCCGGATTCGTGGCCGAGCGGGAAAGCTGGCTCGATCAGCACCGTCGGCTGGCGGCCGAGTCCGGGCCGGCCCGTTGGACCGCCACCGAGTTGGCCGACCTGTTGGCCGCCCGTCGTCGGCAAGCCACGCCGTCAGCCGGACGGCAGAGGCCACTCGGTCCGGAGCCGACGACGTCTTCGACGTCGATGATGACGGCGGCCGAGACCGGTCTGGGGCCGGTGTTCGGCGATGCCGTCCATGCCGCCCTTCAGATGATCGACTTCGATCGCCCCGAGGTCGTCGATCGGGTGGCTGCCGCAGCCGCTGTCCGGTTCGGAATCCGTCATCTGGCCGCCGAGATCGCCGGCCGGGTACGGGCTGCCCTTGAGTCCAAGACCATTCAATGGGCCCGCCACCTCGATCACTGGCGTGAACTGGATGTTGCCGTGTCGGTGGGCGACGGTCTACTGGAGGGGGTCATCGATCTGGTCGTCGACGGTCCGGACGGTCTGGTCGTGATCGACTACAAGACCGATGCCCTGGGGCCGGAGCCCGCGACGGCGTTGGAAGCCAAGGCCGGCTACTACCGCCACCAGCTGGCAGCTTATGCCCTGGCCCTTGGCCGGCTCACCGATCAGCCGGTCGTGGACTGCCGGCTGCTCTTCCTCACCCCCGACAGAGCCATCGAGTACTCGATACCCGATCCGGCTACGGCTGTGGCCGACGTCGAAGCCCACCTGGCCGTCTCCTGAACCCTCCCGGCGCAACGGTTTGGGGGGTATCGATCGTCTCAGCGGTGGTTGCGGGCCCGGTCGAAACATCGATCACACGGGGTGGGACCGCCGTGGGTGACATGGGCCGTCCAATCGATGCCGTCGAAGTACCGGAGCTGATGGGCTTCCTGGGGATCCCGGTACCATCCGGGCTCGGTGATCGGGATCGAGGTCGTTTCCCGCATAGCCATACACCCACCGCGTCGGCCGGGCGGGCCAAGGCTTGAGGATGGGCGGCGAATCAGTGGACCGCCCTTCCGACGGCGGACGTCCGCCGACCGCCTCTCAGGCGACCAGTGCGGCCGAGGGAGCGTGGGCCGGCAGCGAACCCGCTTCCATCCGGGCCATGAGTTCCCCCTGGCCCTCAGGGCACTGGGTGACGAACGGACACCAGCCGCACAATACTCCCGGAGCAGGCGGGAACTCCTCGGTGGAGCAGGCCGAACCGATGCTGACCCAGGTTTCGCTCAGCATGGTCGTGGCGTTGTCGATCCGGGCCTGGGTGACCCGTACGTCGAGGACCCGCTGACCCAGATAGAGCAGGCGGGCTCTGCCCGGCCGCTCACCGGTGGAGGCCTGGAGGGCGGCGGCATAGAGCATGACCTGCTGGATCTTGTCCTGCCGCCATCGGAACCCGGGCAACGTGCCGGACTTGTAGTCGCTGACCACGAGATCACCGCCGATACGGTCGACCCGGTCGACCACGCCGACGAAGGGAACGGACTCGAGCTCGACCTTGATCTTCTGTTCGGTCGAGACCACGTCGACGCCGGCCGGGTCCTCGATGTCCCACAACCCGGCGATGGCCAGCCAGGCCTGCCAACGGAAGGCACGGGCCTGCTCCACGTCGAGTTCGAGAGCGGCGTAGTCCTCGTCGATCTCGAACTCGGCCCAGGCCACCCGAGCCAGTGCCTTGGCCTGATCCGGGGTGCGCTCGGTGGCCTCGAGTTGACACAGCAACTCGAGCACCTGATGGGCGAAGGTGCCGACCAGCGCTGCCTGGCTTGAAGGGTCGGGGAGCTTGTCGATGTACTTGAAGCGCCAACGACGAGGGCACGACGAAAACGCCGACGCCGACGACGGTGACAGATGTGGAGGCGCTTCAACCATCGTCCTCCATCCTGGTCGACGGCTGTGACAGTGTGGTGGATGGGGCCGGTGTAGCCCGATGTGGTGGACGGGGCCGGTGGAGCCCGATATGCAGGCCGATTCCCGCTCCTGGCGGGTCACAAGCGCCTAGAGGCTGCGACCTCCGCCCGAGCGGCGGGAACCGAGGGATCGACCGCCGCCGGATCGGCCCGATGAACCGCCCCGGCGCAGCACGCCTCCGCCCGGTGAGCCGGCCCCGACGCCACCACCGATACCGCCGGTACGGCGTCGGGTACGCCGGGTCTGGGGGGTTCGCATTCCTCCGAGAATGATGCTGCCCACAAGCCCGCCGAGGCCACCACCCATGCCGCCGAAACCACCTCGACGGGTTCGACCGCGAGGGTAGTAGTCACCGGGCGGCGGTCGCCGGTACCGGGTTCGACCCGAGGACACCACCGATTCGTCGGGACCGAGGGCCGGTTTGTCGGCCTCAGCCCGCTTCCGGGTCGCCTCGACCTCGGCGACCTCCCGCTCCGCCGCTTCCAGCTCGGCCGGAGACGGCGACACCGGACGCCCTTCGAGCTTGGCTTCGATCATCTCGAATTCCCACTCGGCCTGATCGATGAGGTCGTCGAGACGGTCCACCTCCTCGATCCCGTCGGCTGTCTCGATCTCCTCGCTGACCTGCTGATAGGCCCGGCTCGCCTTCTCGTAGGTGGTGATCAGCTCGTTGTCACCTGAGGACACGACCCGGTCCCCGAGGTTGATGACGTGATCGGCGTTGTCACGGAGCTGCTCCCGGATCTCGTCCCGGTCGGCGGCCAGGTCGGCCTCCAGCTCCTGATTGGCCTTGCGCTTCCGGCTCCAGTTGCGAACCAGCCAGAATCCGCCGCCCAGCACCAACAGCGGGATGAGGATCGTGCTCAGGCCGATACCGCCACCCGAGCCGGAGTCGCCGGAGTCCGGTGTCGTGCTTGGGGTCGGGCTCAGCTCGGAGGCGATCGATCCGGTGAAGACCTCCACCCCGTTGGCCACGGCCCCGGCGCTGAAACTGGGCAATGCCGAGTCGAGGGCGTTGTTGAGGGCGCCCGAGCCCACGCCGTCGCTCTTTGCTCCGAAGTTGTCGTCCATCAGCACCAATACGGTGCGATACCGGCTTCCCGCCGCCACCAGCTCAGTCAGGATCGAATCGGCCAGGGCTTCGGCCGAACCGTTCCCACCCGCCTGATCGAGCCAGACGAAGGCGATGCCGTTGTCGTTGGCCTCGTCGACTGCGGCTTCGACGTCGGCGTCATCGAATTCGAGATAGCGGCCTGTCCGTTCGATCTCGGCGGCAAGGTCGTCGGTGGACTGGGCGGCGACCGGCGGCGAAAGGGCGAGCAGGCCGATGACGACGGCCAACACCGCCGACACCAAGATGTCCAGCCGGGATCGGGCTCGAAGATTCGATGTCACGTGTACTCCTCTGGTCGCCGCTCGGCCCAAGTCTATCTTTGGCCCCCATCGCCGGGTGATGATCTGTCGTGCCCCGAACCGTCCTGCTCCAGCCGGCGCCGGGTTCGGCGGCGAAGCCAGTCCGTGGTCTCCCGACGGGCCTCCTCCTCGGCCTCGATGGAGTGGTAGGCGGCCATCCACCGGCGGTTGGCCCGCAGACCGGCCAGAAACGACAGCACATAGCGGCCCGAGAACCCGGCCACACCCAACTCGGCCCATTGCCGGACGTGTACCAGCTCATGGGCCAGCAGCGTGCTCGAGCCGTCATCCGGTACGTGTTTGGCCAACAGCACGTAGCGACCCAGAGTCATGCCCACGTACTGGCCGGGTAGGGCCGGGACCTCGACGATCCGAACCCGGCGGGCCAGGTCGCCGGTGATCACGTCATAGGACTCGATTTCGGCCGGCGTCAGGCCTCGGCCGATCGAGGGGACCGGTGGCATCATGGTTCCAGTATGGCCGGGCCGCCATACCATGGTCGATGATGACCGTCGCCTCCCGAGTCCCCCGTCCGACCCGGCTGCTTCTTGCCGTCGCCTTGCCGGCGGCGGTCGCCATCGCCATTCTCCGGTGGAGGACCGGTCGTCGGCCCGTGACCGACCGCCCGGTGGCAGGCCACGGTCTGGCCCATCGCAATCTGCGACTGGCCCGCCTCGGCGTTCGGGGCGGCCGTCGTTACGCCTGGCACAAGGCTCGTCGCACCTTCGCCTCGGTGGAACGCCAGCTCGAGCTCGATCAGGACTTCCAGATCCGTACCGCCGAGGACGTGACGCGGGAGCTGGGGAACATGAAGGGGGCCATGATGAAGCTGGGTCAGATGGCCAGCTATCTCGACACCGGCCTGCCCGACAACGTGCGCACCACCCTGGCGTCGCTCCAGAGCGATGCACCACCGATGGCGCCGGAACTGGCTGCACGCCAGATCGAAGACCAACTCGGTGCTCCACCGGAGGAGCTGTTCGCCCGGTGGGATCCCCAACCGTTTGCAGCCGCCTCGATCGGTCAGGTTCATCGGGCCATTACCCACGACGATCGGGCCGTAGCCGTCAAGGTTCAGTACCCGGGAGTGGCCAAGGCGGTGCGATCCGATCTGGCCAACGCCGGCTGGATCTTCGGCGGGCTGGCCACCATGTTCCCCGGCCTCGACCCCGAGCCGGTGGTGGCTGAGATCAGAGAGCGGTTGATCGACGAGCTGGATTACCGCCGGGAGGCCGAGAACCAGCGTCTGTTCGTCGACTACTTCCGGGATCACCCCTACATCGCCGTGCCGGACGTCGTCGACGAGCTGTCGTCGGCCCAGGTGTTGACCACCGAGCTTGCCACCGGCCATCGGTTTGCCGAGGTGGTCAACTGGAGCAAGCGGGAGCGGGACCTGGCGGCCGAGAGCCTGTTCCGGTTCTCGTTCGGGGCCATCTACTCGCTTCACGCCTTCAACGGCGACCCTCATCCCGGGAACTATTTGTTCAATCCCGGGGGTCGGATCACGTTCCTCGACTTCGGTCTGGTCAAACGGTTCACTCCCGGCGAGACCGAACTGTTCGCCGATCTGATCGACAAGATGGTGCTCACCCGGGATCCGGCCGGGTTCCGCCGGGTTGTGGAGGACGCCGGCATCCTTCCTTCCGATGCCGCCTTCCCCGACGACACGGTCTACGACTACTTCAGCTATTACTACCGCTATGTGCTCCACGATCGTCCGATCGTGATCGACGAGTCCTACACCGCCGACGGGGTCGATCGCCTGTTCAACGCCGGCGGGCCCTACGGCGACCTGATGCGCCGGCTCAATGTGCCCCCGGCTTTCGTTGTGGTCCAGCGCATCACTCTGGGCCTGATGGGTTTGTTCGCCGACCTCCAGGCCGAAGGCAACTGGCAGGCCATCGCCCGCGAACTCTGGCCCTTCACCGACGGGCCACCGTCGACCCCCATGGCTCACGAGATCGAACGCTGGCGACTGAGCAGGGGCGGACGGCAACCGTCCACCGGCTCGGTGGCCTGAGCTGGAACGAAACCGACCCTAGTCGGGTCCGGTCGAGTTCGGCGCGGCCGGTCGGCGGGGTGGGAGGCAGTGGTCGGGGGGACACTGGTCGGGCCAGGGGCCGAGGTGGCCGAGTGCGAGCCGAGGCGCACCCACGGTCTGCTCCTCCACCAGGTTTCGGATCATGGTCACGAAACGGGGGTCGGTACCGGCGGTCGGAACCCGGATGTAGCCCAATCCCAGCTCGGCTGCGGTTCGGGCGGCCTGGGTGTCGAGATCGAACATGACCTCCATGTGGTCGCTGACAAACCCGAGTGGTACCACGACCACCGACCCCACACCCTGTTGCGAAAGCGTGGCCAGATGGTCGTTGACATCGGGCTCCAGCCACGGGATCCGGGGCGGCCCGCTGCGAGATTGGTAGACGACGTCGAACGGCTCGATCTCCCCATCCTCCGAGTAGCCTGCGCGCTCCATGACCAGGCGGGCCGCCTCGCGCAGCTGGACCTCGTAGTCGCAGGCGGCGGCCATCGACACCGGAATGGAATGGGCGGTGAACACCACACGATCCGGCCCGGATACCGTGGTCTCGGTCAGGTGGCGCCGTCCCTCGACCAGCTTGGAGGCCATGGTCTCGACAAAGCCCGGATGGTTGTAGTAGAGGCGCAGCTTCTGCAGCTGCGGTGCCCGGTCCCCGACGACCTCGGTCGCCTCGGTCAGGTTCTCCCGGTACTGCCGGCAGCCCGAGTAGCTGCCGAAGGCCGAGGTGACGAAGACGAGTGCCCGGCGCACCCCGTCGTCGGCCATGTGCTGAACGGTGTCGGCCAGGTAGGGGTGCCAATTGCGGGCCCCGAAGTAGACGGGAAGGTCGATCTCGCCGGCGGTGAACTCCTGCTCCACTGCCGCCACCAGATCCCGGCACTGGCTATTGATGGGGGACACCCCGCCGAAGACCTCGTACTGTTCGGCCACCTCGGCCAGGCGCTCGTCGGGGACGTTGCGGCCACGGGTCACGTTTCGCAGAAACGGCATCACATCGTTCGGATGCTCGGGACCGCCGAACGACAGCACGAGCAAGGCGTCGACCGGAACCGAAGGGTTGGGCGAGCCGAGACGGACCGGGGTGTCGGTGCTGTTCTCGGGAGTGGTGTGTCGGGTCACGCTGTGGGGAAGGCTATCAACGTGTCCCCGGCTTCGGCCGGTTCATGACGCCACAAGCCGGTTGGGTCCCACCGGCGATGCGGCCATCGGCCTAGTGCGTAGGAGCGGGCCGGGGATCAGGCGGAAAGCGTGACCGGATCTTTGAGCAGACCCTGGGCCCGGGCCCGATCCCGGGCCTGCACCACCGAGCGTCGACTGGGGGAGCGTGGCGGGTAACCGGCAGCCGCACGCTGCTCGTCGTTCTCCCCGCCCCAGAAGCCGTGCTCCCGGTTCAATCTGGCCGTGGTCCGGCATTGCACCATGACCGTGCATGATCCACAGTAGGCGGCTGCGATGGCCTCCCGTTCCACCCGTCGTTCCGGGCGCTCCGCCGCCGGTCCGAAGAACACATGGGTCAGACCCCTGCACGTACCCTCATCAGCCCAGTTCACGCTGGTTTCCGGGTGTAGTGCATAGTCGGTGTCCATAGTCAGGCTCCCACCACTGTCGCTGGCACAGGTTGGACGATCGAGAACTTGTTAGATCTTGAAACTAAACATAAGTAAAAGTCGCCGGGCGGTCAAAAGTTCCCGGTGTGCTTTCCGTCACGTCGCAACCTTGGCGATCAAACAGCCAAAGCGGGCTCTCGGAGTGACGGTCGAGGAGGTCATCGGCCCCCATCGGTAGTGAATTGTAGGTTGAGCTGCCACCCTCGAATGGGTGCGAGTCATGACCTGGAATCTCTGGTGGCGATTCGGTCCCTGGGAGGCCCGACATCCCGGAATTGTGGCCGAACTCAAGGCGGTCGACGCCGATGTCGTGCTTCTCCAAGAGGTGTGGGCCGAAGATGACCGGGACCAGGCCGCCATCCTGGCCGAGGACCTGGGTTTCCACCTGGTTCGCAGCACGGCGAACGACGGTCGACCTCAGCGATTCGGCAACGCCATTCTCAGCCGGTTTCCGCTGGAACGGGCCGGCCAGTTGACGCTGCCCTCGGAATCCGGAGGTGGTGGTCATCGAAGCGCGCTGGCCGCCTGGATCCGCCCCGGAGCTCTTGCCGGCCGGGGCCGACAGCTCGTGGTCACCACTCATCTCGACTGGCGGTACGATGCCAGCGCCCTCCGACAGCGTCAGCTGGCTGCAATCGTGGATTTGGTCGTCGATCTGGCCCCCGGCGGTCAGGGCCCCGCCCACGAGATCGGGGCCGCCGACGACGACGTCGAAGCCACCAACCGGACCGGGACATCCGCCCCGACCGGCAATGACGACGAACCCGTCGCCGTCATTCTCGGTGGCGACTTCAACGCCCAACCCCAGTCCCAGGAGCTTCGGAGGTTGACCGGATTGGAGGCTCCGTATCGGCCCGGTCTCGTGTTCACCGACGCCTGGGCCGCCACCAGTGATGAGCCGGGCTACACCTGGACCAGGGACAACGACAACGCCAAGGACGCCGTCTTTCCCCGGCGGCGGCTGGACTACGTCTTCGTCAGCTGGCCTCGAGCCAAGCCGTACGGCAATCCCCTGTCCACCCGACTGGCGGGAACCCACCGCCACGGCGATACCGTCCCGTCTGACCACTATGCCGTAGTGGCCGAACTCGACGATCGAACCGTACCCTGACCCGCCCGCCCTGACCGGGCCGCTTTCCCCAGGACCGTCCTCGACCTGTGAACGACCCCGCACCAACTCCGCCACCATCGGCCGGGCCTCCCGCCGGCTGGTACACCGACCCGTCGGGGCGGCCCGGACTGCGATGGTGGGACGGCGCCGGCTGGACCGAGCATCATCAGCCGCCGCCTCCGAGTCCCGGATTCGGAGGCCGAGACGACACCCGAGCAGGAGAGCGATCGTCCTGGGGGCGGGGCTCCACAACCGGGCAGCCATTGCCGCTGGAGCCTCCGGCAGCGCAGCAGATGATCCCGGTGGGGGAGTGGTTGTCCCGTAGTTTCCGGTTGTCGGTGCGGGAGGCCGGCCATTTCCTTCCTGTCGTGGTGCTGATCCTGGTCCCGGCCTATTTGGCGCTGTCGGTTGCGCTCTGGTACGGACTGCGAGATGTGGTCATGGTGAGCGACCGAATCAGGGGCACCATCGGCTTCGAGGGCGATCTGACGGCGGCCCTTGGTCTGGCCGGACTCGCCGTCGCACTCCTGATCCTGCTGTTCCACCTGGTGTACGCCACCGCCTGCTGCCACTTCCGGGCGGTGGCGATCGCCGGGTCGACAGCCGGGTCCGACACCCCACATGGCGATCCGGATGGCGAGTCCGCTCCCGCCCTTTGGCGGGCGGCACTGCACTCCGGCCTCTTGCGTTGGCCCCCGGTCTCGGCCACCTTCCTGGTTCGGCTGGCCGCCTATTGGGGAATCTTCGCCCTGTTGTCATTCCTGACCGCGGCTTCGCCGTTCTTCGCGCTGCTGTTTCCGCTGTGGCCACTGGTGGCGGTGATGGTGTGGGTTCGGTATTCGCTGGCCGGGGTGGTGGCGGCGGTCGGTGATGACGGGCACGGTCGGTCGACCATTGCCTCCCTGTCGGCCAGCGCGGCCGCCACCCGATTCCGGTTCTGGCCGCTGCTCGGTCGGTTGTTGGCCCTTGCCGTGGTCGGCGCGTCGCTGTTCTTCTTCGGCAATGTTGTTGGTGGCCTGTTCTCCGCCCTCAGTGGCGCCCAGCCGACGGGCACGGTCGATCCCTTTGCCGAACGCATCGCCTTCAACCAGGTGCTCCCCACCAATCCGGCGTCGTTTGCCCTAAACTGGTTGTTCCTGGCTTTCGGCGCCGGTGCCTGGCAGGTGCTTTCGGCTGCCGGCCACAGCCTGCTCTATGCCGACCTCGACGGCTCTCGCTCCGCCGACTCCGTCCACCACTGACACCGCCCGGGTACTTCCCGGCTCCGTGCCCGTCGGCCTCTGGGCGCCCCCGTAGGTTTCCCATGCGGAGTCGTAACATGAGATCACCGTCATCGCGGTCGTCATCATCCCGGCCATCGTCCGACTCGACGCCACCGGCGTCCGACCATGCCGATCCGCTGACCGCGGAGCAGGCCCATCTCGATCGCGCCTATGAGTGCCTGGCGGCCATGCGATCCCGGGCCGACGCCACCCTGGCCATCGGGGAACGCTCGGTCCGGGAAGAGGACACCGTCGACGCCCATGTCACCCGCTACCACCTGGAGCGTCGAGCCCAGGCCCTGAGGGCCGACGGCGGTCCCTTGTGCTTCGGTCGGATCGATTCCGACGGCGGCCAACGATGGCACATCGGACGCCGGCATGTCGAAGACGACGAGAGCCGCCCGGTGGTGGTCGACTGGCGAGCCCCGGTCGCCGCCCCGTTCTACCGGGCCACGGTGGTTGATCCGCTCGGTCTGATCTTCCGCCGCCGGTTCAGTGTCGAGGGGCGGACCATCATTGCCGTGTTCGATGAGGATCTGACCGATCCTGACGCCGCTGCCGTCGGTGTACCCGATCCGCTACTGGCCGAGCTGGAACGGGGTCGATCGGGGCGAATGGGCGACATCGTGGCCACCATCGCCGCCGAGCAGGACCACATCATACGGGCCCCACTGGATCGGCTCCTGGTGGTGCAAGGCGGACCGGGCACGGGCAAGACGGCGGTGGGACTGCATCGGGCCGCCTTCCTGTTGTTCCAGCATCGTCGGGAACTGATGGACACTCGGGTACTGGTGCTCGGTCCAAACCCGGTCTTCCTCCGCTACATCGCCGATGTGTTGCCGTCACTGGGCGAGACCTCGGTCCGCCAGACAACGGTGGCCGATCTGGTGGCGGCCAGGTTCCGGGTTCGAGCCGTCGACGACGCAGCGGTGCGCGAGATCAAGGGCCGGGGAGACATGGCCCGGGTCATCGACCGGGCACTCCGGGACCGCATCGTCGTGCCGGCCGAGGGTATCGAGATTCGGTCGGGGCTGGCCGTGGTCCGGTTCGACGCCGACGACCTGGCCACCGTGCTGAAACCGGTGCTCGAGGGCAACCTGCCCTTCAATCAGGGTCGCGACGTGGCTCGACGGCTGGTGGTGGCCGAGAGCTGGCGTCGTCATCGATCCCGCCTCGGAGTCGACCCCGGCACCGAGACGGCGTTCACGTCGGCCGCCGGTCGGGATCCCGGCTTCAACAAAGCGTTCGACAAGTTGTGGCCTCGGCTCGAGTGTGCTGCGCTGATTCGGAGCCTCTACACCTCACCCCGGCGCCTGTCGCGGGCCGCCGACGGGCTTCTGACAACCGACGAGCAAGCGCTGTTGCGACGAAAGGGCGCCTCGAAGCTCAGCAAGGAACGGTGGACGGCAGCCGACATTCCCCTGCTGGACGAGGCCGACGCCCGGTGCAACGGCGTCGCCGTGCGCTACGGCCACATCGTGGTCGATGAGGCCCAGGATCTCTCGGCCATGGCCCTGCGTATGATCGCCCGCCGGGCCAAGGGGCATTCCATGACCGTGCTCGGCGACCTGGCCCAGGCCACGACGCCGGAAGCAACCGTGTCGTGGACCGAATCGATACGCCATCTGAGTCACACCATTGCGGCCGACGACGGTGCCGGGCTCGACATCGACGTCGAGCACGGTCCCGATGCCGAGGTGGCGGAGCTGACCGTCGGCTACCGGGTACCGGCCGCCATCTTGGACGTGGCCAACCGACTACTGGCCGAGGCCGCTCCTGCGGTCACCCCTGCCCGATCCGTCCGCGGCGGAGGGGAGCCGCTCCGGATCCTGACTGCCGAACCTGTCGAGCTGCCGACGGTGTTGGCGAGTGAGGTGGCCGCCCTACGGGAGCGGGAGCTCAGCATCGCCGTGATCGTGCATGACCACGACACGATGGAGGCGGCGGCCGACGCCTTGGGGACGGTCGGACTCCCGATCCAGGTGTTCGACCGGTCCCGGACGGCGGCCGGCCTACCAGGGGTGGACGCCGTGGCCATCCTTGACCCGGCGGCGTCCAAAGGCCTGGAGTTCGATGCGGTGGTCGTGGTCGAGCCCGGTGACATCGCCGCCCTGCCATCCGGTCTTCGTCATCTCTACGTGGCCATGACCAGGGCCGTGCAGTATCTCAGCGTCGTCCATTCCCGGCCTCTGCCGGCCCTTCTCGATTTGGAATGACGGCCCGGTCGGTGGGTACGAGCCGGTCGCCCCTCCCGACCGGAGGGATCAGATGTCGAGCATCTCCTGGTCGATGAGCCCGGAGTTGGAGATGATGTAGTCCTTGCGGGTGGCCACGTCGTTGCCCATGAGCACATCGAACAGCTTGGCCGCCTTCTGGGCCGCTTGGGCGTCGTTCATGGTCATGCGCTTCAGCACTCGGGTGCGGGGGTTGAGCGTGGTTTCGTACAGCTCCTCCACGTTCATCTCGCCCAGACCCTTGAACCGCTTCCACTTGTCGAGGGTGATGTTGTGCTCGTCGCTCAGGGCGTCCCTCTCGGCGTCGTCGTAGGCGTAGACCAGCTCACCCTTGACCTTGGTGGCGAAGAGGGGAGGCTGGGCGGCAAAGACCATGCCGTGTTCCAGCAGGGGACGCATGTGCTTGTAGATCAGGGTCAGGAGCAGGCAGCGAATGTGGCTTCCGTCGACGTCGGCGTCGCACAGGATGATGATGCGGCCGTAGCGACACGATTCCAGATCGAAGTCCTTGCCCGAGCCTCCGCCAATGGCGGTGATGAGTGCCTTGGCCTCGGCGTTCTCCACCACCTGTTTGAGGCTGGCTTTTCCGGCATTGACGACCTTGCCTCGAAGCGGTAGCACAGCCATGGTCTCGGCGTCCCGGCCTTGCTTTGCCGGACCGGCGGCCGAGTTGCCTTCCACGATCAGAAGCTCGGAGTCCGGGCCGTGGACCCGACAATCGGCCAGCTTGTCGGGCATGCCGGCGGAGCCGGCGTTGGCCAGCTTGCGTCGAGCCTCCAGCTGCTGCTTGGCCGCCACCCGGCTGAGCACGGCGTTGGCGATCTTGTCCCGTAGGGCGTTGACCTGGGTCTTCTTTCCCCCGCCTGACGCCCAGTCGGCGAAGCCTGACTTGACCGTCTCATACACCAGGTTCTGGATGGCCGGGGTGCCGAGCTCCTGCTTGGTCTGGCCCTTGAACTGGGGCTCGGGAAAGGAGACCTTGACCGCCGCCACCAACCCCTCCTGGATATCGGAGGGTGTGGCTCTGTCCTTGTTCTGCCGGGCCAGCTTCTTCAGCTTTCGGTTGTCGGCCAGCAACTCACCGTTGGCCACCTGGGACAGGGCCCGTTCGAAGCCGGCCACATGAGTGCCGCCGTCGGTGGTGGGGATGGTGTTGACGAAACTGACAATGGTGGTGTCGTAGCCCTTGACCCAGCGGGCCGCCACGGTGATCCCGCACTGACGGCTGACCGTGGTCATCTTGCCGTCGACGGGTACACGCTCCTCGAAGGTGGTCTCGTCGGTGATGGTGATGATGTCGGTCACCGTCTCGCCGATCGACAGGTAGTCGACGTAGTCCCGCAGCCCACCGGCGGCCACGAACTCCTCCGGCTTCTGGTTGGGATTCCGCTTGTCGTCGAGCTTGATGTGCAGCCCCGGTACCAGGAAGCAGACGCGGGCCACATGATCCCGGACCTGCTCATAGTCGACCCGGGCTTCGGCGTCGAACAGCTCGACATCGGGCCAGAACCGGACCCGGGTCCCGGTGCGGTTGGCCGGAATCTTCTTGACCTTGGCCAGTTTGGACGTGGGCTTGAACTTGCCTGACGACAGGTAGTTGCCGGGAATACGTTCCAGGAAGACCATGCGCCAGGTGGCACCATCGCGGTCGACTTCGGCCACCAGCTTGGAGGACAGGGCGTTTACCACCGAGGCCCCGACCCCGTGCAGACCGCCCGAGGCCCCGTAGGCTCCGGAGCCGAACTTGCCGCCGGCATGGAGCTCGGTGTAAACGATTTCGAGGGCGGTGCGGCCATCCTCCTTGCGACCGATGGGTATACCGCGACCGTCGTCGGCCACCTCGATCGAGCCGTCCTTGTGCAGGATGACATCGACGTTGGAGGCGTAGCCGGCGGCGGCCTCGTCCACTGCATTGTCGATGATCTCCCACACCAAATGATGCAGGCCCTCGGTGCCGGTCCCACCGATGTACATGCCGGGGCGTTTGCGGACCGCATCCAGCCCCTCAAGTACCTGGATCTTGTGCTGGTCGTAGTCGCTCGAGCTGCTCGAGCGCGAGGCGGCCCGTGTCCGAGTGGGTGTCTTTCCGGTCGCCCGCTTGGTCACGGTTTTCGCTACCGATTTCTTGGCTGCCACCTTCTTGGACCCTGCTTTCTTCGCTGTGGCCTTCGGGGACTGGTTTCGGGCTGAACGAGAGGCCATGGTGCCTACCACCGGAGAGAGCCGACGGCCAGGATTCGGCGCTTGGTCTCGTTGCTGGCTCCGTCACGTCGCGTCGGTCGGAGACGGAAGGACTCCGGCGTGTTGTCGGGTCGGGTGGGGGAGTCCCCCTGACCTACGATGCACATGATTCGATCGCCCGATCCGACCCAGGCGTAGTCGATACGATGCTCGTTCTTGAATCTGGTGATGCGGACCCCGCCGGTTCCCCGGCCCTTGACCGGAATCTCCTGGGCCGAGGTCGACTTGGCCGTACCCCGATCGGTCACCGTGACGATGAGCGCATTGTCGTCGGCCACACCGGCCGCCACCACTTTGGCCTTGCCCCTGAGTTTGATGCCGGCCACCCCCTTGGCCGCCGGACCCTGCATGCTGATGCCGTCGGCCGTGGTCCTCAGCACCTGGGCGTCGGAGCCGACGAGGACGATCCGGTCGGTGTCGCCGACATCGAAGGCGGCGGCGATCCGGTCACCGTGAACGAGGTTGATGACGGTCTTGCCCGATTTGAGTTCGGACAGAGCAGCCCGGTCAAGCCGTTTCGCCATACCATGGGCGGTGACCACCATGATGGGATCACCGGTGGTGGCGAACACCGCGATCACAGTGTCGTTGCGGTCGGCGTCGACGACCTCCCCGGCCTCCTTGCCTCGGCTCCGACCCCCGACCTCGGGGATGTCGTTGGCCATGACCGACAGCAGTTTGCCGGTCGCGGTTATGGCCAGGACGGGCTGGCGCAGATTGGTGACGACCACTGAGTCGAGCACGTCGTGTCGGGACGGGCTGTAGCTCTTTGCCGTGCCCTGCGGCTCCCGCCCCAACAACCCGGAGGCGGTCAGGCTGATCACACAAGGGTTGTCGGGCAGCGACTCCTTGAGTTCGGCCTTGGCCTGTTCCTCCAGCTGCTCCAGCTCCGGTAGCTGGTCACCGGACACGATCACACTGCGCCGATCGTACCCGTAGGTGTCGACGATGGCCTCCAGCTCCTTCAGCACGATGGTGCGCTGGCGCTGTTCGGAGCCCAGTATCTTCTCGAGCTCGGCGATGGTGGCCTCGAGCGTCCTCTTCTCCTCCACCAGATCGTCGTAGGAGAGACCGGTGAGACGCCGCAACTGCATTTCGAGGACGTGCTGGGCCTGGATGTCGCTGAGGCCGAACCGCTCCATCAGGTTGGCTTTGGCCTCCCGACCGTCGGCCGACTGGCGGATGGTGCGGACCACCTCGTCGATGTTGTCGATGGCGATGATCAGTCCCTCGACGATGTGTAGCCGCTCCTCGGCTTGGCGCAGCCGGTATTGGGTTCGCCGGACCACGACGTCGAGACGGTGGTCGACATAGTGGCGGCACAGATCATAGAGGCCGAGGGTGGTGGGGACGCCGTCGACGAGAACAACATTGTTGATGCCGAAGGACTCCTCCAAGGGGGTGAGCTTGTACAGCTGCTCCAGCAGCAGCTCGGGGTTGACCCCGGCCTTGCACTCGATGACCAGGCGGAGCCCGGACAGACGGTCCGACAGATTCTTGACGTCGGCCACACCGGACAGTCGGTTGGCGTTGACCAGATCCTTGATTTTGGCGATGACCCGTTCGGGACCGACGAGATAGGGCAGTTCGGTGATCTCCAAACCCTTGCGGGCGCGGGTGATGGTCACGATCTCGGCCTTGGCCCGAATACGAATGGTGCCTCGACCGGTCTCGTAGGCGTCACGGATGCCGTCGGAGATGATGATCCCCCCGGAGGGGAAGTCGGGGCCCGGGACTTTCTTCATCAGTTCGTCGACCGTGGGCTTGGGCCGCCGCTTGGTCATGACCAGCTTGATGGCTTCGTACACCTCCCGCAGGTTGTGGGTCGGCATATTGGTGGCCATACCCACGGCGATACCGGTGGTGCCGTTGACCAGCAGGTTGGGCAGCAGGGCGGGGAGGTAGGCCGGCTCGGTGTCCTCGCCGTCGTAGGTGGGTCGGAACTCGACGGTCTCCTCGTCGATCTCGCCCAGCAGATTGAGGGCGGCCGGGGTGAGACGGCACTCGGTGTAGCGGTAGGCCGCCGGGGGATCGTCGAGGCTGCCGAAATTGCCCTGGGGATCGATCAGGGTCACCGGCTTGGCGAAGGGCTGGCCCATACGGACCAGCGTGTCGTAGATGGCTGAATCGCCGTGGGGGTGGAACTTGGCCATGACATCGCCAACCACATGAGCGCACTTGCGGTGGGGACGATCGGGTAGCAGGCGCATGCGGAGCATGGAGTAGAGGATGCGTCGCTGGACCGGCTTCAAACCGTCCCGGACATCGGGAATGGCCCGGGAGGTGATGACCGACAGCGAGTAGGCGAGGAACGACTCACCCAGCTCCTGTTCGACCGGGACGTCTTCGACCTCCCGGGCAAAGGGTAGTAGTTCACCTTGGGTTGGCATGGAAACCTTTCAACGAGACCATTCAGCGGCCACCCTTCAGTCCATCGCCCGCGTCGACAGCGGGCAACGTCTGTTCGACAGGAGATCGGAACGAGGCGCCAAACGGTGACACATGTGGCTGCAGGTTGGCAGTTGTGCCTGCTATCGATTGTGGCAAGTCGACGGTCCTTTCGGGTGGATACCGACGTCGATTCGACCCGATTCCACGGGTTCGACCCCACCCTGCGACCGTGTGGCCGTCCGCCCCGCGCCGACAGCGGCTGTGTGTCGCCTCATAGTCTACTCGGCTCGCCGCCGATGCCGTCCAACGGTCGTCTTGGCCGGGGAACGAGGGTCGGGTTCACCGGCGACGACGAGCTTCCGGGGGTTCGGCATGTATCGGTCGACGGGCTCCTAAGCTGGGGGTGGTGGCTCTCTCCCCTGATGACATCCGCAAAAAGCTGCTTGAAGCGGGTGAAGCCGTGCGCTCCGCAGCGGCCGAGCGGGGCCTCGACGACAGGCTCAAGGATCTACCCCTCAGCCGCTCGACCAAGGCTCGGCGGCTGGAGGAGGTCCAAGCCGACCTCGATGCGTTGGTCGGGTTGCACTCGGTCAAGGAACAGGTTCGTACCCAGGTCGCCTTCCTCCAGATCCAGGCCCGGCGCAAGGAGCACGGTCTGGCCGAGGTTCCGGCCAGCCAGCATCTGGTGTTCCTGGGCAACCCCGGAACGGGCAAGACCACCGTGGCTCGATTGCTGGCCGAGATGTACCAGTCGATCGGGCTGCTGCGAAAGGGCCATCTGGTCGAGGTCGACCGGGCCGGCCTGGTCGGTCAGTACGTGGGCCATACCGCAACCAAGACCAACAAGGCTGTGAAGCGGGCCTTGGATGGTGTGCTGTTCATCGACGAGGCCTACGCCCTGTCGCCGGACGGTGTCGGCCGAAACGATTTCGGGCCCGAGGCGGTGGAGACGCTGCTGAAGCGAATGGAGGACCATCGGGATCGACTCGTGGTCATCGTGGCCGGCTACCCCAAGCTGATGGAGCGTTTTCTGCAGTCCAATCCCGGTCTGCGGTCACGATTCTCCCGGGAGATCGAGTTCCCGGATTACAGCACCGAGGAGCTGATCGAGATCCTGCTCAAGATGGCTCACGACGCCGACTACGAGCTCGATTCCGACGCCAAGGCGACCCTGAACCGGATCTTCATGTTGGCCGAACGGTCACACGGATTCGGCAATGCCCGTTACGCCCGGAGCCTGTTCGAACAGGCCATCAACCGTCAGGCCCTGCGACTGGCTCAGGATCGATCGATCGATCATCTCGATCGATCGACGGTGAGTGTCATCTCGTCGAGCGACCTCACCGAGGCCGCCGGGATACTTGATCGCAAGAAGCGGACCGACTGACCCTCCGGGGCTCGGAGCCGGCGTGTTTGATCATGGGCGAGGCGGCGGAGTCAACCGGTTGCCGCCGCGGCCAAAAGAACGGTGGACCCTGCTGGTTGGGAGCCATTCGGCTCCCAACCAGCAGGGTCGCACGTCGAGACTCGTCGCCCGTTTGGTGGCCCGTGGCCGGTGTCGGGGATTCGCTCGAACCCAACTTCACCGGTCGCTAGCGGCGACGGCGCCTCCGTTGGGCGTCAATCTTGCGTGCTGATTTGACCACGACGTTCAGTCGTTGGCCGAGTTGCTCGTGACTCATAGCGGCATCGAGGTCGAGCTCGGGGGCGAGCGCCTCCAGGATGGCGCTGACACTCACACCTTGCTCGGCGGCGAAACCGTGCCAGTGATCGTGAGCATCGTCACTCACATATGCATGGAGGGCTTTACGACCGTTGTCATCAGACATTGATAGGTCACCTTTGTTTGTCTCAGTGCGGCGGATAGCCGGCGGCGTGGGAGCGAGCCAGACCCCGGTCACGGACGAAGAGAATGCGAAGCGCAAACGGATTCTTCTTGTGCGGCGGCGCTGATAACTCGTGCCCCACGCATGAGCCAGCTCAAAGGACACTAGCGGCCCTCTGGTTCGATCTCAAGACCCAATCTTGAAGAAAACGCCTCAATCCAGGTCCTCGATTGCCCCTCGATGCACAGGCACGGTGTTGCTGACGAGGGTCAAACCCCTCTGGATGGCTGCGTTTTGCCACCTCGTTCGATCTGCCGGCGGTTGCCTCCGCGGCGGCGAGGCAATTGTTCCCGAACGACGCCGGGTCGGGTAAAGGGTCCTAGTGGCCGCTCCATCCCACGCCGGCCTGTCGTCACCGCCGGTTGCCGTCACGCCCGACCTCAGTGACCGCCGGCCCGATCTCGCCATGGACCCTGGGGAGAAGCTGGGGTGCGACCCGAGCCATCACCGCCTCCACCTCAGCCGCCGACGGATTGATCATGGCCACCTCGTCGACCACGACGGTGGGCACGGTCTCGTTGCCGTCGGCCACGGCTCGAACTGCGGCCGCCGCATCAGGGTCGTGCCAGATATTTCGCTTCTCCAGTGGGATGCCCCGTTGATCGAGCCTCCGCTCCAGCATGGTGCAGAACGGGCAGCCCGGCCGCCAGTAGAAAATCGGGGTTGCCACCGATCCGCTCATCGTGTCGCGTTCATTGGCGATCGGTGGCGGTACTCGTGGGTATCACATGGTGCTCAACCGGTACCAAGGTCGGATTCTTCCCGCCCCGGCCATCGTCGTCCGGCCGGTCGCGGTCCCTACCCCAGAAGTCGGGCGCCACCAGCAGTTCCTTCACGTGATGGCTGCTCAGGCCACCGACGACCCGTCTGGTTGCGGGGTCGTGGACCACCACCATCAGCGGGGTTCGGCGCCAGCCTCGACGCAGCGTGTCATCCAGGCACTCTGTGGTCCAGGCGCGCTCCACTTCATCCACCGGGATCATGATGGCGGACACCTCGGTCCAGGCCTGCTCGGGAACGGGAATGTCGTCGATCTGGGCCGGCAGCAGGTAGCCGACGGGATCGACGGACCACCGCACGACGGGGTGGACGAGATCGCGAACCCGGCCGTCGGACCGGGCCAGGAATTCGGCAACCGTCCACGAGGTGCGGGCCGACGGGCCGAAAGGGGCCATCCGCTCCCGAACCCGGGTGGCGATGAGTCGAGATCGGACCGTTGCCGCTCCGATCTCGACCACCGCACCGCGGGCGATGAACCAGCCGATGATCAGGCCCAGCAGCCCGTCCCATCGGCCGAGAACGACAGCGACGATACCGGCACCGACGGCCCCGACCCCGACGACCAGGCCGATTCGACCGGCCGTGACCCGGGCCTCGTCCCGCCGGCCGGTGCGCCACCACAGCATGGCCGAGAGAACCCGTCCTCCGTCCAGGGGAAGGGCTGGAACGAGGTTCAGCACTCCGAGCAAGATGTTGACTGCAGTGAGCCACGACAGGGCGGCGAGAGCCAGTGTGGCCGCCCCTTCCACTGAGAAGTACAGCAAAGCGGTGGCAGCGAAAACGGCGGCCAGCACCAGGTTGACCGCCGCCCCGGCAACTCCTATGGCGAATTCGGCTCTCGGCGTGGGAGCCAGGTCCTCCAGCTGGGCGTATCCGCCCAACAAGGTCAGGGTCACCGAGCCGGTACCGACGTCATGGCGGCGGGCGGCGACCACATGGCCGAACTCGTGGGCCAGTACGCACAATAGGAACACCAGCGAGGTCAGCACTCCGGTCATCAGGCGCTGAGTGGTGGTCGATTCGGGGACGGCATCGGGCAGCACCCGAAACGCGAGGGCCACAGTGAACAGGGCCGATGCGGCGGCCAAGCCCCAATCAACGTTCACCGGAGTACCGGCGATTCGACCGACACGAATGGACGCCATCTCAGCCGATCCTGGTCGTGGCGGCTCGGCCGTCGGCGTCGTTGACCAACACGGCGCTACCCCTCTGCGAAGTTGATCGTGCCCCCGCCATCGACTACCAGTCGCTGACCGGTGATCCAGGAGGCGGCGTCGGAGGCCAGATACACGGCGGCGGTGGCGATGTCGTCGGGTTCGCCCAATCGCTTCATCGGATACAGTTTGGCCACCTCGTCGCCTCGCTCGCCCTCCCACAATACGCGGGCGAAGTCGGTCTTGATGAGCCCGGGGAGGATGGTGTTGACCCGGACGGTGGGGGCGAGCTCGGCCGCCAGCTGCTCGGTCTGGTAGACGAGCGCCGCCTTCGTCATGCCGTAGACTCCCAGTATCCGGCTCGTCTTGAGTGCTCCGACCGAGCCGATGTTGATGACCGATCCGCCGTGTTGGTTCATGGTCCGCCTCCAGGCCAGCTGAGTCCACATCAGCGGTGCGGTCACGTTGACTTGGATGGTCTTCTCCCAACGGGGGAGATCGACGTCGATCATGGGTCCGGCATAGGGGTTGGCGGCAGCATTGTTGACCAGGATGTCGAGGCCGCCCATGCGCTCCACGGCCGCTTCCACAGTGGAAGCGGCCGATTCGTAGTCGCCGACATTGGCCGCAATCCAATGACAGTCATGCCCGATTTCGGCGGCCGCCTCTTGCAGGGTTTCCGGCTTTCGGGACACGATGACGACCTGGGCTCCGGCCTGGGCGAAGGCCTTGGCGATGCCCTTGCCGATACCCCGCGAGCCTCCGGTGACGATCGCCCGCTTTCCGTCCAACCGTAGTTCCATCGAGATGGCCTCGTTTCCGTGTCTCGGCTCAACGCTGCGTTTACCGGTCCGGTTCACCTGTCGTGCCGGTCATTCGAAGGTAATCGTTGACCACCGACAACGTCGATTCGGCCATCGAAGTGTAGGTACCAGGCTATGCTATGGCCAGGACAAGGAACAGCAGAATGGTGGCCAGGAGTCCGACGAAGAGCCATTCGATGCGATACCGGGTGGTCCGCTCCTCGGCCAGGAACGCTTCGGCGGCCAAGGTTCGGGATTCGATCTCCCGCAGATGTTGCTCCAAGGCCGACAGCCGCAACTGCTTGTCGGCGGCGATCTGCCTCGAACTGTCCAGCTCCAGCAGGGTGCGCCCGTATCGGTCTTGGAGTTCCTGGAACACCGACTCGGTCTCCGACAGCTGGGCCTCCAGCGCCGTCACATCCACCACTGGGGGATGGGCGTGAGCGTCGTCATGGCCGGCTCGGGTCGAGTCGTCGATCGAGGTGGAACCGATCTTGGACCGTAGCTGGCGCAGCAGGCTGGTGGTCTCGGGCTGGACCGGCGCCGTGAGCCGCTCGATGGCCAGTATGGAGCGTTCGAGCGTGTCGGTCTGTTCCGGCAGGTTGAAATGGGCCCACAGGTTCCGGGTCTCGATCAGTTCACCGATGATGCCCCTGAGGTCCCGACCGTAGAAGTCGCCGAACACCGGGCCCCAGAACCGTCGCAGCACCAGCAGTTGGAACAGTGGGTCGGTTGCCCCGTGCTCGGCTGGACGACCCAGACGGTTGGCCGCAGCCTCGCTCCACGACGGTTCATCGGCGAAGTAGTCGATCATACGCTCGTCGATGAAGCTGCCGAGAGCGGTCGCCATGAGCTCGAACGCCTGGGCCATCAGGGCGTGTCGGCTCATCGCCAGATCGAGTTGTGTGTGGGGCGTCTCTGGGTTCATGGATCCTGGGGTCCGACGGGCCGGTTACCCGGTTGGTGGGCTGCCCACCTCGTGCCCGACCGGCGTCCGGGCCGGACGGCCGCTTGCATTCACGTCGGCGGCAGGCTCCCCGAGCTGAGGGCCTTGCGCCGGTTCCGGCCCCGATCCTGGCCGGGGTGGATCATAAGTCCGAAGGCCGGGCTCATCATTGGCGGCGAAGCCGGAAGCCTCAACTCTTCACTGCCGATGCCGTTGCTAGAAGGGTGAGTGAGCCGAAACTGCTCTCAACTCCTGCGGCCGCGCTCTTCTGCGGTGTCGTGATTGTGGTGTTGTGGGTGGCCGGACTCGAGTATCTGTACGATCTTGCCTCGGCGTCGGTGGTGCAGCTGCTCACCACGGGAGCCATGGGTGCGGTCGGCGCCGCGCTCGGGACGCTGGCGCTGAGCTGGGCGGCCCGGGGGGCCAGGGACAAGCTTGACGAGGTCGAACATCGGGCCAAACACGATCCGTTGACCGGGCTCACCAATCGAGCCGAGCTGTTTCGGGAGCTGGACGAATCCCTGGTCTATGCCTCCGACAACGACATGGTGCTCGGTGTGCTGTTCCTCGATCTTGACCGGTTCAAGAGCGTCAACGACTCGCTGGGCCACGAGGTTGGCGACGAGTTGTTGTGCATCGTGGCCGACCGGCTCCGATCGACGGTGCGCAATACCGACGTCGTGGCTCGATTGGGTGGAGACGAGTTCGTCGTCTTGTGTCGGGGCCTCCTGCTCGGCGACTCGGTGATCGCCATGGCCAAGCAGATCCTGAAGCGTTTCCGGGAGCCGATCTCGCTGAACGGCAAAGAACACCTGGTGTCGACCAGTATCGGTGTTGCCATCGCCCTACCGGGGGACGATCGTCTATCCGACGAACTGGTGAGTGATGCCGACGCAGCCATGTATCAGGCCAAGCGGACCAAGTCCGGTTTCGCCGTGTTCGACGAAGCTCAGCGTCAGCTGGTTCGGGATCGCCTCGATGTCGAGCGCGCCCTCAACAAGGCCATCGACGACGGCGAATTGGTGGTCTATTACCAACCCATCATCGATGCCGCCACCCGTCGCCTCTACGGCTTCGAGGCGCTCGTGCGCTGGCACAATCCGGAACAGGGCATGATTCCACCGGGTGAGTTCCTGGCTATCGCCGAGGATGCCGGCATGATGTCGAAGCTGGGTGAGCTGGTGATGAGGGAGGCATGCGCCCAGTTGGCGGTGTGGAACCATGAGTACCCGAATGCCCGCCAGGTGCGCATCGGGGTCAATCTGGCCGAGCAGCAGCTCGTCGACAACAGGCTTCCGGTGACGGTGTCCGAGATCCTGGACTGGTCGGGTCTCGACCCTCACCAACTGGTGTTGGAGATCACCGAGGATGTCATCGTCGATCATCTGGACGGCTTGAACGTCCTGCGAGGTCTGAGAGAGCTCGGCGTTGCGCTGGCCATCGATGATTTCGGAACCGGACAATCTTCGCTGTCCTACGTCAAACAGTTCGACATGGTGTCGACCATCAAGATCGACCAGGCGTTTGTCCGCGAGATGCACAACGCCAACGTCGATCGGGCCATTATCGAGGCGGTGGTGGCCATGGCGTCCGCCCTGGATCTGAAGATCGTGGCCGAGGGTGTGGAGTACCCGGAACAGCTGGATGAACTGCTGCGGCTCGGCGTCAATCTGGTTCAGGGCTACCTGTTCAGCCCGCCGATTCCGGCCCAGGAACTCGATCCGGCCGTCTGGTTCCTGGGACCCGACGGCCGGCTACCCCGGGTCCACATCGTGCCGCCGGCCGATTGGCGACGCCGCGGTTCCCCGGTGAGCCGGCTGGCCCAGCTGGCGGAGGAACGTCGGCTGCTGTCCGAAGTCGATGGGGACTCGCATCCTCCGCCAGGACGTCGACTGCCGCCGGCCGACCGGCGGCGGTCGCAACCGGATCGGCCCCGACCGCCGACGCCGGATCACACGGTGGCCGCGCCGGCCGGTCTTCCTCCTGCCTTCAACCTGGCGCCGACACCGCCGACACCGCCGACCGCCCCGTCGCCACGGCGGCCAGGTTCCATACCACCGTTGCCGCCCTCGCCATCACCTCCTCGAGCCGACACTGTGGCTGAGGCCCCGTCGCCTGACAGCATGCCGTCGGGGGAACAGGTGGGCAAGCATCGGCGATAGCTCCACCGTTCCCAGGGCCCTCGGGCCCCGAACGATCAACGATCGCCGTCGGGGGGAGGAGCCACGAAGTCGATCAGCTCCTCGACCGCGCCGACCAGGGACGGGTGGAGGTGGCGAAAGTCCGTCACGCAGGACAGCAACAGACGCCAGAAGTCGCCGGTGGCGCCATCGAAGCCCAACGCCTCGACGGTGCCGGTCTTCCAGTCCTGGCCCATGGGAACGCTCGGCCATCGCTCGATGCCGAGCACACCGGGATGGACGGCCTGCCAGATGTCGACGAACCGATGGCCCCGGATCAGCACATGGGACCGACGGGCGGCCTGCGCCAGCCGCCACTCCTTGGTGTCGTCGACAAGATGATCGAGCAGTATCCCCAGGCGGCGGTCGGGGCCTGGATCGAAGGACTCGATGACGGCCACCAGATCGTCGGCGCCGTGCAACGGTTCCACCACCACCCCTTCGACCCGGAGGTCGTCCCCCCAGATCTTCTCGACCAGGTCAGCGTCGTGCAGTCCCTCGACCATCAACCGACTGGGAACGGCCACCCGGGCTCCGGTGGACGCCGGGGCCACGGATCCGGAAGCGGTGAACGCCGGCTCGTTGTCGATCGGCCTGGGCCGGACCAGCGTGACGGTGCGGCCGGACACCGAGAAGGCACCATCGGCGACCGGCAGGACGTGCTGTCGGCCCCGGCCGTCCCGCAGGATGACCTGTTGTGGACTGAATTTGACCACAACGCCGACCGTTCCCGATGTCCGATGGCGAACGGTCAAACCGACTGTGGCCTGCTGAGTGGGCCACGCAGGTCCCCGGCGCCGTCGGCTTTGAGGTCCATCCTGGTCGATGGGACCGCTGAGAATACCGGACATCGTCACCGCCCCCCGTCGTGGTCGGCGTCGTCGTCGCCGTCCTCGGCACCGTTCAGGTCGGCGAACTCGATCTCGATGTCGATCAGTGGGGTCGCCAGCGGCCGGGCCAGGGCATTGGCCATCAGGGCGTAGCCAACGTCGTTGGGATGAAAGCGGTCGGCGGCCAGCCGGTGGGACGCCGGTGGGCCCGGTTCTGTCCACGGGTTGACCACATCGTGTTGGAGTTCCCGGGCCCGATGGCGGATTCCACGATTGATGACTCGGGCCCGAGGGGAGGCGCCGGCCACCAGGCAGAACAGTGCGGGGCGGGGCAGACTTCTCATGAGTCGGGCCAATCGTTGACGGGTTCCGGTGGTATCGATGCTCCAGACCACGTCGTTGGTACCGATGCAGCAGATGACCAGGGCCGGCGACCGTCCCGTTCGCTCGATGTCGAGGGCAATCGGCAGCTGGCGCTCGATTCCGTCATTGACGCGCGCTCCCGACTGGGCCAGGTTGACCGCAGCCCACGGCCCGCCGTCGCGTTGGGCCAGGAGTTCCAGGAGGCGACCGACGTAGCCGTTGCCCGGGGCCGACGCCCCGATGCCGATGGCGGTGGAGTCACCGATGACGACCATCAGAGGACCGTCGTGGTCGAGGGCCCTCTGGTTCTGTTCGTTCCACCACCGGGTGTAGGGCTGGATTTGGGTCGTCACCTCCCGGACGCCGGGAGCCACCGCACCGGCCAGCCGCAGTAGCAGGCCCGGCTTGGTCGGCTCGAGCTCCGGTATCGATTCCACCACCGCTCCAGTGTGCCGTGGTCGTCGCTGCGTCGCATGGATGGCCCGACGGCGATTAGCCTGACCCCGTGCCGCTGGTGGAAGAACCCAGTCCCGTGAGTCGCTCGATGGCTCCATGATCCTGCTCGACGCGGTCGATTTGACCGTCAGCCGGCCCGATCGTGATCTGTTTCGTGATGTCTCGATCACTGTTCGTCGAGGCGATCGCATCGGTGTGGTCGGCATCAACGGCACCGGGAAATCCACCTTGCTTCGTGTCCTGGCCGGCAGCCGGACTCCGGATCGAGGCCAGGTGCGATTCGGACGTGGTGTCACCGTCTCGGTACTGGACCAGGAGGCGGCCCTGCCATCGACCCCCGTCATCGAGGCCGTCGTTCCCGGCGGTGCCGGTCTCGACGGTGAGCCGGATGGGGGCCGGTGGGAAGCCGAGGCGGTACTGGATCGACTGGGCATGGGCAACCACCTCCAGCGCCCGACCGGCTCGCTATCGGGCGGCGAGGCCAAACGAGTGGCGTTGGCCCGGGCCCTTCTGCAACCGGCCGATCTGCTCATCCTGGACGAGCCGACCAACCACCTCGACCTCGACACCATCGACTGGCTTCAGAATCGACTACTCGCCCACCGGGGTGCACTGCTCCTGGTGACCCATGACCGTCACCTACTCGACGCCGTCACCAACCGGATGATCGAGCTCGACCGGGGTCGCTGGTACAGCCACCAGGGGGGATACGCCCGGTATCTGGAGGACAGGGATCAGCGAGAGGTCGATGCGGCCACGGCGGAAGCAGTTCGCCGCAATCTGGCCCGCACCGAATTGGCGTGGTTGCGACGGGGCGCTCCGGCTCGAACCTCCAAGCCCAGGGCCCGGCTCGAGCGGGCCCGGGATCTGGTCGACGGGCGCCCCGCGGGTCCGGCCCGCCCCGCCGAACTTCACTTGGAATTCGGTCGGTCGGGCACCCCCCGGCTGGGCGATGTGGTCATCGAGCTGGAAGGCGGATCATTGGCCACACCCGATGGTCGGACGTTGTTCGAGGGACTCGATCTACGACTCGATCCTCGGGAACGGCTGGGCATCGTCGGCCCCAACGGCGCGGGTAAGACCTCGCTGCTCGATGTGCTGGCCCGGCGGGCCGCACCGGACCGAGGTACGGTCACGGTCGGCTCGACGGTGGTGCTCGGCTACTACGACCAGACCGGGACCGAGCTGGACCCCGAGGCCCGGGTTCGTGAAGTGGTGGCCGGACCCCACCGCCAACCGGATTGGACCGACGCCCGGCTGCTGGAGGCGTTCTGGTTCGACACCGATACCCAATGGGCCCAGGTCGGCACCCTGTCCGGGGGTGAACGTCGGCGACTCCAGCTCCTCACCGTCCTGGCCGGTCGACCCAACGTGCTGTTTCTCGACGAGCCGACGAACGATCTCGACCTGGAGACCCTGCGGGCCCTGGAGGATTTCCTCGAGGATTGGCCGGGGGCCGTGGTGGCCGTCAGCCACGACCGGGCCTTCCTCGAACGGGTGGTAACCGATGCCCTGGTCATCGACGGTACGGGTTTTGCCGGGCGGTGGCCGGGCGGCTTCGGGGCGTGGGATCGGCAGCGGCGTCAGGGGCCGGCCAAGCGGGACACCATTCGAGCCGTCGGTTCGGACACTGGGGGTCGGGCCGGCCGGGGCGAGAGATCTAGGTCGGTGGCGGGTCGGGCGGGGGTCGACCACGGTCACCCTGGCGGTCGCTCGAGTCGGTCGGGGGCCGACGGCGGTCGCCGCAGCGGTCGCTCGGGTCGGTCGGGGGCCGACGGCGGTCGCCGCAGCGGTCGCTCGGGTCGGTCGGCCAGCACGATCGGCCATCTCCTGCGGGAAACGGAGAAGGCCATGAAGAAACTGGAGAAGCGAAAGGTCGAGCTCGAGGCCGAGCTCAATCGCCTGATCGGGGATGGTTCCGGTGACCACGAGGCGCTGGCCTCGGTCGGCGGAGAGCTGGCCCGAGTGTCGACCGAGTTGCAGCACCGGGAGCACGAGTGGCTGGAATTGGCCGACGAACAGGAGCAGCGATGAAAAACGTGGAGTCGGGGCCGGTCCGGCGGCCGGGGTCGGAGACGATGCCGCACATCGAGGTCGAACCCCGCGTGCGGACCGAAGCCGAGCTGCGGCGGCTGCAGGGACTCAAGTGGTCGCACTATGGGCCAGAGGTCCTACCGGCGTGGGTGGCCGACATGGATCTGCTTCCTCCCGATGTGGTGAACCAAGCCATTGAGCCGTTCATGGAGCGCCGGGACTACGGCTACAACTTCGATGTGGTCCGGCGCCTGAATCCGGCGTTTGTCCGATGGCAGCAGCGCCATCACGGCTGGGAGCCCGATCTCGATGACGTTTACCGGTTCTGCGACGTGCTCCATGCCATCGACGTGACCCTCTGGCTCCACACCAAACCGGGCGACGGAGTGGTCCTGCTGACACCGGTGTATCCGCCGTTCATCTCCGCCGTACACGGCGCCGATCGGCGGCTGGTGTCAGTCCCCCTCGACCCCGATGGCTGGCGGCTCGACCCGGAACGGCTGGAGTCGGGTATCGACGACTCCACGACCGCCATCCTGTTGTGTCATCCCCACAACCCCACGGGTCGGGTGTTCGATCAGTCCGAGCGGGAAGCCATCGCCGAGGTTGTGGCCCGTCACGATCTGCTGCTCATCAGCGACGAAGTGTGGGCCGATCTCATCCACCCCGGAACCACCCACGTGCCCATGGCCACGGTGGGGGATCTGAGGCAACGAACCGTCACCATCAGCTCGGCGTCGAAGGCCTTCAATCTGGCCGGGTTGCGGTGTGCCGTGGGCCATGTGGGCCATCGAGAGCTGGCTCGGACGTTCCGGTCTCTGCCCGATCATTTCCTTGGGGCGGTCAGCACACCGGGGGCGCTGGCCGCTCTGGCCTGCTGGGCCGAGGGTGAACCGTGGCTGGCTGCCACCCGGCGGTTCCTCACCGATCGCCGGGACCAGCTGGTGCGTCGAGTACGGCGTGAGTTGCCCGAGGTCGGCTTCATGACACCGGAAGCCACCTATCTGGCTTGGCTGGATCTGAATGCCTATGGCCTCGATGATCCGGGCCGAAGGCTGTTGGAGGAAGCCAATCTTGCTGTCGTGGAGGGAACCGACTTCGGCCGGGAGGGAGCGGGCCATGTCCGGCTCAATACCGCCACATCGGCAGCAATGCTTGATGCCGTGGTCGATCGCCTGAGCGGATTCCTGACTCGGGCCGGTTCCGGCGAATCTCACAGGCTCGACCTCTGAGACTGCTGTCGCTGTTCCACCCTCCCATGTCGCCGTTCGCCGGCCGGTGCGGAGCGCTTGATACCGAGGTCGACGTGACGGCATCGAGTGGGGCGGGGGATGAGCAAGCACCGGTCGAGCGGCTACGGTGACACCGTGCAACGAGGGAACACATCCGACAGGTCGTCGGTTGAGGTGACGCGGCCGGTGACCGCGCCGTTGCCGCCGCGCCGGCGAACCCGTTCGCCGTCGGCGTTGCCGCTACGGTCGGTGGCCGCCCTCGGTTTTCTGGCCTCGGTCCTGGTTGTCGTCGGTGGCGCCCTGGCCGGAGCGTCGGGTGCAGGCTCATCGGGAAGGCTGTGGACCGTGCCCGCAGTTCCCCTCCGGCCCAGCTTCTCCCTCTTGCCGGCGCTCTTCGCCTATTTCGGTGGTCTCATTGTCCTGATCCGGGCCTGGCTTCTCTTGCGCCGCTATCACCTCGCCCATGGCCTCTCGGCTCTGGCCGCCGCCGCCGTCATCGTGATCTGGTCGATTCCGCTTGTGGCTGGTCCACCCCTGGGAAGTCGGGACGTGTACGCCTACGCCGCCCAGGGGCGAATGGCCGACCAGGGGCTCGATGTGTACGAGGAAGGGCCGGTCGAGCTGGGGGTTGACGATCCCGTGCTGGCCGCCGTTGATCCCCTGTACTGGGAATCGCCGGTGCTCTACGGGCCGGTGTTCGTGTCGCTGTCATCGACCGTTGCCTCCGCAACCGGTGACCATCTCGTGGCTGCGGTGTTCGCCTTCCGGCTCATGGCCGTACTCGGACTGTTGGTGACAGCGTTCGCCGTGTGGGACCTGGCCCGACAGTTGGGCCGCGATCCCGTCGACTCCCTGATTCTGGCCGTGGCCAACCCCCTCGTGCTGTTCCATCTGGTCTCGGGGGCTCACAACGAGGCCATCATGTTGGGGTTCCTGGTGTCCGGAGTGGCCATTGGGTTACGCCGGCGGCTGGTGCATGTCGGCATCATGTTGTGTGCGGTGGCCGCCGCCATCAAGCTCCCGGCCATATTGGCGGTGGCCTTCCTGGGCTGGCCGTGGGCTCTCATGGCGCCTACTCGGCCTCGCCGGCTGGCCCGGGCCGCCCTGGCCGGCCTGGAGGCGTTGGCCGTGATCGCCGTGGCCGGGCAGCTCACGGGCTGGGGCTGGGGCTGGGTTGACGCCCTGGTCAACAGTCGACCGGTCAATGCCTACCTCAGCGTGACCAGGGTCTTCGGCGGGGGATTCTCGTTACTGACCGGATTGAATCCCGACGAGGTTCTCACTGTGGCTCGACTGTCCGGTGTGGTACTCGCCTTGGCCGTGACCACGCTCCTGTTGCTTCGACGGCATCAGAGCTGGCCGACGGCACTGGCCTGGAGTCTGCTGTTGTGGGCGGTGTTCCACCCCACTACCCAGCCCTGGTATCTGACCTGGGGGATTGTGCTTCTGGCCGCCACCACCGGCGGTGAACGCAACCGGGCCTTCATCGTCGGCTGTGCTATGGCTTTGTTCGCCGTGCTGCCCATCGGGCCCCAGCTCGGGCTGGTTGTGCTCGACAACAGCAGCCTGACCCAGTTGGTGCTGGCCGCTCTCGCCTTGACCATCTTCACCCTCAGCCCCGGCCCGGAGCACAAGCCTCGATTCCGTCGTGACCTCGACCCGGACACGGTCAGCGTCGTGGTACCGACTCGACACGAGGCGGCCAACATCGAACCGTTCGTGCAGCGATTGACCGACGCCGTGGCCACCTCACCCCGGCTGGTCGACCGGCGCGTGGAAGTGCTCTACGTCGACGACAGCGATGACGAGACCCCCGAAGTCATTGCCGCTGTGGCCGAGCGGGACTGGTCGGGGGGGACGGTACCGATCTCGGTCCGTCTCGTGCATCGGCCGCGCCATGAGCGTTGGGGCGGCCTGGGAGGGGCCGTGGTCGAAGGGTTCATCGTGGCCCGGGGCGCGGTCGCCGTGGTCATGGACGGTGATCTCCAACACCCGGCCGAGCGGATCGCCGACCTGGTCGCAGCCATCAACGACCGACCCACCGATGGTGAGGTACCGCGACCGGGATTGGTGGTGGCCAGCCGTCGAATTCCCGGCGGTTCCGACCACGAGGGCCTGACGGCCACCCGCCGGCGGCTCTCCATGTCGGTGGCCTGGTTGGCGCAGGCCCTGTTTCCCAAGCGCATCGGTCGGATCAGCGATCCACTGTCCGGCTTCTTCGCCGTCGATTTACGCCGGGTCGATCTCGACCGCCTGTACCCGGACGGTTTCAAGATCCTGGTCGAGCTACTGGCCACCCATCCCGAACTCACCACCACCGAGACCCCGTTCCAGTTCATCGGTCGCCGTCAGGGTATGTCCAAGGCCTCGATCTCCGAGGGCGGCAGGTTCATCGGTCATCTGCTCGATGTGCGGCTTCGCACCACCAGACCCTGGGGTGGGGCCTCGGTCAGTCAACGACTGTTCGATCAGACGGGCCGAGCCATAGCCAGCAACTGAGCGGGATGGCCGCCAGCACCAGATTTCGTATCGTCAGCCCGGCGGCAGGCACCACCTGATTCACGGCGGGCGGTCCGTACACGCCCAGGATCAGCCCGGTCAGGGCCACGGCCAGTGCGGTCAACACCATCGGATGGAGCAGGCCGGCAGTGGCCGAGGCACCGTTGCCGTTCTCGCCGCCATGAAGCCTCCAAGGAACCAGAGCCGCCCACGGCGTCAGCCACAGCAGGAACTGGGGCGACAGCAGGGGAGCGGTCACGATCAGGGCTGCGGTGGCACCTAACATGACCGCCGCGGCCCGAAGCACCGGTTCCCGGGTTGACCGCCGTGCCCTCACGGCCAGGGCCACGATGACCGCCACGACCACAACCCGCCCGACCGACACCAGAAACGGATCCAGAGTTCCGATGCGATAGGCGTTGAGTTCGAACCGCGTCGTGTCGGCGTGGGCACCGCCGGTCAACCCCGACCACAAGGCCACCGTTGCGCCCGGCAGCGACTCGACATGCCACCCCGATGCGCCGCGAAGCGACACCACCTGGTCGATGGGTGCGAGGCCGACCCCGGCCCACCACAGCCACAATGCGGTGGCGGCCAGGGTGGCGACGACGCCGGCCAATGCGGCCCGCACCCGTGGCATGGACCACAGGGCGGGGACGACGAGTGCGGGCCAGATCTTGACCATCGTTCCCGCCGCCACTGCGACCCCGGCCGCAACCACGCCGAGGCCGAACCGTCGGGCTCCGGTCGATCCATCGGCTCGTTCCCCGGGAGAGGCTGGAATCAGGGCCAGAGCGATGGCCCCGACGGCCAGTGCGGTGGCCCACAGGTCGAGTCGAAGCAGACCCATGGGCACGAGAGGTAGGCCGAGCAGCAGGTAGCGGCGGCCGGCCGACCACCGCCCGAGGAGCGTGACCAGCCCCGCGACCACAAGATCGACGATCAGTCCGGCGGCGACCACGGCCCGATGCAGGCCGACGACCTCGACCGGTTCGCCGGTTCCTGCGCCGACGTCGCCCAGGACTTCGAACACCACGACGCTGCCCGGCGGGTACTCGACATCGGCGTCCTGCCACGGCTTGCCATCGATGGTGGCGATCCGGGCGAACCGTTCGACGTCCCAACCGGCCAATTCGCCGGCACTGTCGGTCCACGGTCCGGCGATCAGCACCATGGCCGCAACCAACCGCACCGCCAATGCCACTGCGACGAGGGCGATCGTCGACCGGCCCACCGGTACCGGCTTCGAGCTGGCGCCCTCTGTCGGGTCGACGTCGACGGACCTGCTGTTCCCCACCACTTCGGTCTATCGGCCCGTGCGCGGTTCGACTCCTGGTGTGCCTTTGGCGGCCCGCAGGTACCGGGTTCGCCCGACCCCGGACTTGGACCGAGTTGCTGTGACGTTCCGGACAAGGTGGGGCCCGACGCACCATCGTCCCTATCCTGAAACTATGACTTCCATTGCCCCCGGTGATCAGTCGATCGAAGACGGTGATCCTCAGCAGCCGCTCACGGTGACCGAGGAGGCGTTGGCCACTGTTCTGGACGTCCGAGCGGCAGAGGACGACCCGGTGGGAACGGCGCTCCGGGTCGCCATCAACGGCGCCAACATGACCGATTTCGTGTATGAGCTCGATCTGGTGCCGGTGGCCGAGCAGACCGACGACGATGTGGTCTACACCCAGGGTTCGCATGGCGAATTGACCGTCATCGTTCCCGCCGCCTCGGTGGCCAACATGACCGGTGCCGTGCTCGACGTGGCTTCGGTGGGGGGCGGAGGGCTGGTCATCCGCAATCCCAATCCGCCCGATCCTTTGATCGGGCTCGATCTCAAGCTCGAGGGTGAGCTTCCCCAGAAGGTCCAGGCCGTGCTCGATCGGGCCATCAACCCCGCCCTCGCCTCCCACGGCGGGTATGCCGCCCTCATCGGTATCGAGGACGAGACCAAGGCGGTGGTGACCATGGGCGGTGGCTGTCAGGGTTGTGCCGCCAGCGCCATGACCCTACGGGACGGCATCCGCAAGATGCTCATGAGTGCCCTGCCCGAGATCACCGATGTGATCGACGCCACCGATCATGCGGCCGGAGAGAACCCGTTCTACACCGAAGCTCCCATGTAGCACGCCACCGGCCCGGGGGCGGTGAGCCGGCACCGGGTTCAGCCGGCGTCGGCATCGGCTGAGCCATTCCGCGCGCAGGACAGGCGGGACGGCTCGGTGGTGGGGTCGAGGGCGACGGCCACCGCGTCCCGGAGTTCAAGGGCGGAGACGGCCCAAGCCCGTTCGTCGGCACGGGCGGCGGCGAACACCATCGCCACCGCATCGCCGTCCTCGTTCACGACCGGAGCCCCCGAGTCGCCGGGATCGATGTCGATGGCGGCCAATTCGATGGCCTTGCGTCGTCCCTCTCCGTCGAGGGTGGCGTTGACCAGCCGGGCGATGGTACCGGTCTTGTTCTCCGGGCCTTCGATGTCGGCGAACGTCACGACCTCGACCGGTGTATCGGGCAACGGCTCGGTCAGGGCGAAGCCCTGGTCGTCAGCGCCGAGGTCGTCGTCGATCTCGAGCACCGCAATGTCCTTGGCCGGATCGAGAACGAGGACCGACGCCCGACGGAGCCCGTCCCGCCGGTCTCGGATCATGGCTCCTGATGCCCGTTCCAGGGAGTGGGCGGCGGTGACCAGCACAATGGAGTCCGACCCGTTCGATGCCGCTGTAGAGGTGACAGCCGCCTCGTCGTCGGGTCGGCCGGGGTCGTTCGATGCGGAAGAACGGACGGCAAAAGCGGTGGCCCGTTGGGTGCTCAGGCCCAGGCAGGGCTCGATCTCGACCCGGTAGACGGAGCCGACCAGCGGCTCGGGCGGGGGCGGCAGCCACCCGCAGCCTGCGACGGAGATGGCCAGGCCCGCACTGATCGCAGTCGTGATCAACGAGCGAGGCGACACCGCCCCACTCTATTCCTCCCCCCGGCTTCACCATCGCCGGACGGTGGGACAGGGCGGAACGGCAGGGCGGAACGACAGGGCGGAACGACAGGGCGGAACGACAGGGCGGAACGACCCGCTGACCGGCTTGGTCGGCAGTGTCCTAGAGTAGGATCCGTGGCCCAGGCAGTGATCCACATCGACCGTCCGATACCCGACGACGCCGTCGGTCTCGATGATCAGTACCGTATCGTCGGCCCTGGTGACGAGTCACTGCCGGAGGCCCACGCCGCCATCGTCGGTGGCGTGCGATGGGACGCTACCCGGTTCGAGCTCGCCCCGAGGCTGCGGGTCTTGTCCCGCACCGGGATCGGAGTCGACGCCGTCGACCTCGACGAGGCCACCGCCCGGGGGGTGATGGTGACCAACACCCCCGACGGTCCGACGGTGTCGACGGCCGAGCACGCCGTGGCCCTGCTGTTCTCGGTGGCCAAGACGCTGACCGAGCATCAGCAACGGCTTCGGGACGCCGTGGGTGACTACGGCGGTCGCAGCACTGCGATCGAGCTCGACGGCCTGACTCTCGGGCTGTTGGCCTACGGCCGGATCGCCCGTCGTGTGGCCCGCATTGCTCGAGCTGTGGGCATGACGGTGATCGCCTACGACCCGTTTGTCGCCTCCGACCGGCTGCCGAACAAAGATCGGGCGGTCGAGCTGGTCGACTTCGACTCGCTACTGGCCCGATCCGATGTGCTGTCACTCCACGCCCCGCTCACCCCGCAGTCCCATCGTCTCTTCGACGCCACCGTCTTCGACTCGTGCAAGCCCGGGGTGATTCTCATCAACGCCGCCCGGGGTGGACTGGTCGATCATGACGCCCTGGTCGACGCCCTCGACACCGGGAAGGTGGGGGCCGCCGGACTCGACGTGACCGATCCGGAGCCACTCGATCCCGGTCACACGCTGCTCCATCGATCCAACGTGGTGGTGACGCCCCACATCGCGTCGTCGACCGTGGTAGGACGGCAACGCATGCTGTCGATGGCCATCGAGCAGGCCATCACCGTCATCGATGGTGGCCGCCCGACATGTCTGGTCAATCCCGAGGTCGTGGGATCACGGCAGTGACCCGGCCGGCGCCCGGTGCCGGACCTCGGCCGGCCGTTGGCCGCTGAGCTTGCCGAAGGCGTAGACGGCGACGGCGAGCTGGACCACAGCGGCGGCCAAGAACGGGGTTCGTAGCACCGTTTCCCGGGAGACACCGAGTTCGGCCAGCCAGATCATGGAGCCTCCGAGCACCCCACCCAGCGAGATGGCACCGAACGAGAGGAATCGGTAGACACTGTTGACCCGGCCCAGGACCTCGTTGGCGCTGATGGTGTGACGGAGGCTGAGCCGATGGCCGATCCGATCGAGAGCAGCGAGAATCGAGTGGGATCGGTGCGCTTCCAGATCATCGGTGGACACGACGTGGGGCATGATGGACATGGCCGCCGCGTCGTGCAGTACCTCGCCCGCCCCGAGCAGGAAGGCGGCCAGAAGCAGAAGCCCGAACAGCAGGGGTTTGGTCGGAATGCCGGACCCGGTCCGCAGCAGGTCGTCGAGTTCGTCGGGACCGGGCAGCGACGATTGGTTGACCAGCACGGCCAGGGCCATCGCCGTTGTGAGTATCGCTCTGCCGGCATTGGCCGTGATCATGAGCAGGCGACGACGACAGCGATTGACCACGACTCCGATGGGCAGACTGAACAGCAACCACGGAATCCGCTGGGCGACCAGAACCACCGACAGCTGCATCGGATTCCGGGTAAGGGCCGACGCCAACCACGGATAGGCCACCAGGCCGACCCCGTCTCCCGGATCGGAGATGGTGGACGCGCTGAACAATCGAAAGTAGTTCGATCCCAATCGAGGCATGGAGAACGATCCTGACGAGTGAACGGTGGCGTGCCGTGGAGTGGTGGTTGGTCTCCGTGATGCCGTCTCCCGCCGGCCACGGCTCACCCAGGCGCCGTCGGTCATAACCATGCTTCACGTTGCCTCAGGGTGCACTGCTCGTTCGTCAGTGCTTCACCGTCGCGCTGCTTCGAGCGGCGGATCGGTGCGTGAGAATACGGCCTAACGTGCTGGCGGTGATCCTAGCGTAGATTCCCTATCGTGTGAATAGGGCGACGGCGTGGAGACCGGGTCATCGGTCCGCTCCGGCGCCAGGATGCAGGTCGCCAGCGGGGGAACGGTGATGGAAATGCTGTATGGCTGTCCGTGCACGGGATCGGCTACGGCCTTGATCGGGGGGTTGATCACACCACTGCCGCCGTACTCTTTGGCGTCGCTGTTGGCCAACTCGATCCAGGGGCCGTCAAGTGGAACACCGATCCGATAGTGGTGTCGGGGCACCGGAGTGAAGTTGCACACGGCGAGAATCGGGCGGTGGTGGTGGCCTGAACGGCGCAGGAAGGCCACGACGCTGTTGTCGGAATCGTCGGCGATGATCCATTGAAACCCTTCGGGCCGGCAGTCGGCCAGATGCAGCGCCGGCTCTTCCCTGTACAGCAGGTTGAGGTGTGCCACCCAGTCGAACACTCCTCGATGGGGCTCGAACTCGAGCAATCCCCACGGAAGCTCCTGTTCGTGATGCCACTCACCGTCCATGGCCAGTTCCGAGCCCATGAACAGCAGCTTCTTGCCCGGCATGCCGTACTGGTAGCCGTACAGCAGGCGGAGTCCTGCAAACTGGCGCCAACGATCGCCGGGCTGGCGTGACAGCAGTGAACCCTTGCCGTGCACCACCTCGTCGTGGGACAGGGGAAGCACGAAGTTCTCGTTGAAGGCGTAGATCATACGGAAGGTCAGATCGTCGTGGTGCCAGCGACGGTGGACCGGGTCACGGTCGATGTAGCCCAGGGTGTCGTTCATCCACCCCATGTCCCACTTGTAGCCGAAGCCGAGCCCACCCTCGTCGACCGGCCGCGACACCCCGGGCCAGGCCGTGGACTCCTCGGCCACGGTCATGATGCCGGGCTGCTCCGGAGAGAGCCGTCGGTTCAATCCCTGAAGCAACGAGATGGCACCGAAATTCTCATTGCCCCCGTCTTCGTTCGGTATCCACTGACCGTCGGACCGTGAATAGTCCCGGTACAGCATGGATGCCACGGCATCGACCCGCAGCCCGTCGGCGTGGTACACGTCGAGCCAGAACCGAGCGCTCGATGCCAGGAAGCTCCGTACCTCGAACCGGTCATAGTTGAAGATGGCGCTCTTCCAGTCGGGGTGGAATCCCAGTCGAGGATCGGCGTGTTCGTAGAGATGGGAGCCGTCGAAACGGGCCAGACCGTGGGCGTCGGTGGGGAAATGGCTGGGGACCCAGTCGAGCAGGACCCCGTAGCCCCGCTGGTGGAGCACGTCGATCAGGTACATGAGGTCCTCGGGTCGCCCGTACCGAGCGGTGGGGGCGAAGTAGGACAGCGTTTGGTAACCCCACGAGCCATAGAACGGGTGCTCCATGACCGGAAGCAGCTCGACGTGGGTGAATCCGGTTCGGTCGAGATGGTCGGCCAGCTGATGGGCCAAGCCCCGGTAACCGTTGGGCTCGTACCGCCACGAGCCCAGGTGGACTTCGTAAATGGAGATGGGGGAGGAAGTGGTGTGTCGACGGGCCCGGTCCGCCATCCACTCGGCGTCCCCCCACCGGTAGTCGACGGCCCAGAGCCGAGATGCCGTGGCCGGCGGTTCCTCGGTGGCGAGAGCCATGGGATCGGCCTTGTCCAGCCTCACTCCTGCCCTGGTCACGATTCGGTACTTGTAACACTGGCCGTGCTCGGCGCCCGGGACCCGGCCCGACCAGATTCCGCTGTTGGAGGGGGACAGAGGGTGACGGTCGGGGTCCCAGCGGTTGAATTCACCGATGACCGACACTTCCCGTGCCGCCGGGGCCCATACCCGGAACGTACAGCCGGTGGAATCGAGTCGGGCGCCGAGGAAGTGATGGATGCCGTGGTGACGTCCCGCCCCGAACAGCAACAGATCCTCGGACGTCGGGCCCACGTTGCCGCCGCCCATCGACGGCGGCTCGGTGGTTGCCACTGGTCCGCCGGCGATTGAGTGGGGGTAGGGATGGCCGGAAAGTGTCACGTTGAAGAATTCCTTCGTTTGGATGGCAAGGAGAGCAGGTTATAGGCCATCGTGGGGACCATGGCAGAATCTATTGCTCGACCAAGGGTGCTCAGCATCGTTTTGGCAGGTGGAGAGGGCAAGCGGCTGTCGCCCTTGACCCTGGACCGGGCGAAGCCGGCTGTGCCGTTCGGCGGTCACTACCGGCTTATCGACTTTCCCCTGTCCAATCTGGCCAACGGTGGCTATCACAAGATCGTCGTCTTGACGCAGTACAAAAGCCACAGCCTCGATCTGCACATCTCCCGAACCTGGCGGTTCTCTCCCCTGCTCGGGTCCTACGTGGCCTCGGTTCCGGCCCAGATGAGGCGGGGACGCCGGTGGTTCTTGGGATCGGCCGATGCCCTTTTCCAAAACATGAACATCCTGGATGACGAAAAGCCCGAGTACGTCTTCGTCTTCGGGGCCGACCACATCTATCGAATCGATCCCCGACAACTGCTGGACGCTCACATCGACTCCGGCGCCGGGGCGACGGTCTGCGCCATCAGGGTCCGCAAGGACGAAGCCGACCAATTCGGGGTGATCCAAACCGGTGTGGGCACCAGGATCTCCCAATTCGTGGAAAAGCCGGCACCCGACGAGGTTGTCGGCCTCGACGACAACCCGAGTGAGATACTGGCCTCGATGGGCAACTATGTCTTCACCACCGATGCCTTGATCGAGGCGCTGGACCAATACGAATCGATCGAGGAACGGGGTTTCGACATCGGTGGTGACCTCATCCCCATGATGGTCGACGGCGGCAGTTGCCACGTCTACGACTTCACCAACAACGAGATACCGGGCCAGTCCGGCCCCCACTACTGGCGGGACGTGGGGACCATCGACAGCTACTACGACGCCCACATGGATCTCGTCAAGGACTTCCCGGCTTTCGACCTCTACAACGACTTCTGGCCCATCTACACCGCCAGCCGTACCTTGCCCCCGGCCAAACTTGTGACCAGCGGCATACACGGCCCGTGCACCGTCCACCGGTCATTGCTGACGAGCGGGGTCGTGATCTCCGGTGGGACCGTCGTCGAGTCCGTGCTCTCGCCCGGAGTCCACGTCCAGGGCGGGGCCACGGTGGAGAACTCGGTGCTGCTGGACGATGTCGTGGTGTCGGAGGGAGCGACGGTGCGCAATGCCGTGCTCGACAAGAATGTGGTGGTACCGCCCGGGGCCTCGATCGGCTACGACCTGGATGCCGAGGCCTCCTACTACACGGTCTCGGACAACGGCGTCGTGGTGTTGCCCAAGGGAGCCACCGCCGTCGGTCCTTGAGCCCCGGTGGTCGAAGCCGGGCGCCTGGCTAGTCGATCTGGTCGTCGGTCCCGCCGTCAGGTGCCAGCAGGCTGCGATAGACGGCGAGATGTTGGTCGGCCGGTTCCCGCCACGACCAGTCGGCGGTCATACCTCGCAGCTGGATGGCGTTACGACGGCCGGCGTGCCGAAGGCCACGTACCGCCCGATGGAGGGCGTCGATCAGACCCGCGTCGTCGATGGTGGACGACACGAAGCCGGTGCCCTGGCTCCGGTCGGCGTCGGCATCGAGCACGGTGTCGTGCAGGCCGCCGACATCGGTGACCACCGGGATCGACCCGTAGGCCATGGCCTGCATCTGAGCCAATCCGCATGGCTCGAATCGGCTGGGCATGATGAACAAGTCGGAACCGGCGAAGAGGCGATGGGCGAGGGACTCGTCGTAGTCCTCGGTGAACCAGATCCAGTCTCGGTTCTGTCCGGCCACGGCATGGAGCTGATCGGCGATGGCCCGGGACCCGGATCCGAGGATGGCCAACCGAATCGGCAGGTCGGGAAGGAATCGGGCCACATCGGCCAGAAGATCCATACCCTTCTGCTCGACCAGCCGGGAGACCACGGCGGCGACGGGCACCCGGGCCTCGGTGGGAGAGGCCGGATCGTGCCATCCGGCTTCGACCATCAGCTGCCGGCGGCAGTCCTGCTTGCCGGATCGGTCGTCGGCGCCGTAGTTGGCGGCGAGATGGGGATCGATTGCCGGATTCCACAACGTGGTATCGATACCGTTTCTGATCCCCACCAGCTGATCGCCCTTGTCGGCCAGCTCCTGGTGCAGACCCATACCCGCCTCCCGGGTGACGATCTCACTGGCGTAGTTCGGGCTGACGGCGATGACACGATCGGCCAGGCGGATGCCGCCGACCAGGGGATTGGCCACGTCGTACCACATGAAGGCATCGGCCCGGTGGCCGAAATGAGGCAGCCAGCCGGCCGACATGATGCCCTGGTAGCCCAGCGTGTGAATGGTGAGCACTATGGGTAGCGGGGCGTCTATGAAGCCCGAGGCGGCGGCCGTGTGCCAGTCGTTGAGATGAACGATGTCGGGCCGTGTCCGATCGGCCAGAACCGCCACCGCGGCCGAGAACGACAGGAACCGGTGATCGTTATCGGGCCAACCCTCACCGGCGGCGTCGATGTAGGGATGGGGGCGGTCCATACCCGGCACGTGCACCAGGGTGACCAAGCCGATCATGGGATGGACGCCGGTTCGCACGGATGCACCGCCGACCCACCACGGCACGTCGAGTTCCTGTCGTTGCTCGTCGATGAGCTCGATCCCGCCGTAGTCGGGAAGGATGACATCGAGGTCGATGTCCGATGGTGAATCGGACTCATCGCCGGTGCGGGACCGGAACTCCCGAACCAATCCGGAGGCGGCTTCGGCCAGGCCGCCGACCCGAGCCAGAGGCGCCATTTCTGCGCTGGCGAACAGCACTCTCATCGTCCTACCTCACGTCCTTGGTTGGGGATCCGACACCGACGCCCGGCGGTGATGAATCGAGTCTAGGTGCTTCGGTCCAGGGCTCACGGTCGGCTTCAATCGGCGCCCTGTCGGTCGGGTTCCTGGGGCTCTGCTCGTCGTCGAGTCGACGTAGCACCACCATGGCCCAAGGATCGACCTCCCAGCTGTCGCAGGTTTGGACTCTCAAACCACGGTCGGACTCATCCGCGGTGTCGATCTCGACCAGCCACTGGTTTCCCCCCAGTCCCTTGGGTACGACGAACGTCGTGACCTCGGGGCGAGGATTGAACAGCACCACAAAGCTGTCGTCGATGATCCGCTGACCCTTGCGGCCGGTCGAGGCGATGGCTTGACCGTTGAGGAACACGGCGAAGGCGAGATCGTTGCCCGGGCCCCAGGAATCGTCGGGGATCTCGACACCGTCGGGAGTGAACCAGCCGATGTCGTCGATGTCATGACTCCAGATCGGGCGACCTTCGAACCAGCGGCGGCGGCGAAACACCGGGTGCTGGTGCCGAATACGAACCAGGCGTCGGACGAAGGCCAAGAACTCCTCGTCGACCTGGTCCCAGTCGTACCACGAGATCTTGCTGTCCTGGCAGTAGCCGTTGTTGTTGCCGTCCTGGGTGCGTCCGATCTCGTCGCCGCCGAGCAGCATGGGAACGCCCTGCGACAGCAGGAGTGAGCAGATCATGGAACGGCGACGGGTGCGGCGGATTGTCAGGACCTCGGGATCGGTGGTGGGACCTTCCACGCCGGAGTTCCATGATCGGTTGTGGGACTCGCCGTCCCGGTTGTTCTCCTGGTTGGCCTCATTGTGCTTCTCGTTGTACGACACCACGTCGAGCAGGGTGAATCCGTCGTGAGCGGTGATGAAGTTGATGCTGGCCGACGGTCGCCGACCGGTCCAGCCGTAGAGATCGGAGCTGCCGCTGAACCGGGTGGCGAATTCGCCTCGAGACACGTGCAGGCCCCGCCAGTAGTCGCGAACCTCATCCCGGTATTTGCCGTTCCATTCCGACCACAGGGGCGGGAAGTTGCCGACCTGATAGCCACCCATGCCCACGTCCCACGGTTCGGCGATCAGCTTGACCTGATTGACCGTCGGATCCTGGTGGATGAGATCGAAGAACGATGACAGTCGGTCGACTTCGTGCAGCCCCCGGGCCAGCGCAGCGGCCAGATCGAAGCGGAATCCGTCGACTCGCATCTCCGTGATCCAGTACCGGAGGCTGTCCATCATCAGCTGCAGGGTCTGGGAATGGCGCATGTTCAGGCTGTTCCCGGTCCCGCTGAAGTCGATGTAGTGGCGTGGGTCCTCGGGTAACAGGCGGTAGTAGGCCGGATTGTCGAAACCCTTCAGCGACAGGGTCGGTCCGAGATGGTTGCCCTCGGCGGTGTGGTTGTAGACCACGTCGAGGATGACCTCGATCCCCTCGGCATGGAACGCCCTGACCATGGACTTGAACTCACGGACCTGCGCCCCGGTGTCGCCGGCCGACGAATAGGGACCGTGGGGGGCGAAGAACGCAAGCGTGCTGTAGCCCCAGTAGTTGGTCAGACCCCGCTCCACCACGGTGTGCTCGGACAGAAAATGGTGGACGGGCATCAATTCGACCGCCGTCACCCCGAGCTGGACCAGGTGGTCGAGAATGGGTTCGCTGACCATACCGGCGTAGGTGCCCCGCAGTTCGGGAGGTACGTCGGGATGGGTGTAGGTCATCCCTTTGACATGGCTCTCGTACAGCACTGTTCGATGCAGCGGGGTATCGGGTCGGGTGTCGTTCCCCCAATCGAACCCGGGGTCGATCACCACGGCCTTCGGCATGTGGGCCGCGCTGTCGATGTCGTCGATCACGTCGGGTTGACCGGCCACGTGGCCATAGACCTCCCGGCCCCACTTGATCTCGCCGGTCACCGCCTTGGCGTAGGGGTCCATCAGCAGTTTGTCGGGATTGCAGACGAGGCCCTCGGTCGGTTTCCAGGGGCCATGAACCCGGAACCCGTACTTCTGTCCGGGTTGCAGACCCGGGATGTAGCCGTGATGGACGAAGGCCGTGACCTCGGGGAGCGGGAATCGTCGCTCGTTCCCGTACTCGTCGAACAGGCAGACCTCGATATACGACGCGGGCTCGGAGTAGACGGCGAAGTTGACACCTTCGCCGTCCCACGTCGCCCCGAGCGGATACATCTCGCCGCGCCATATCGGCGGATTGGAAACCATTCAGGCGATGGTAGTCAAACCGAACGGTCCCTCACCTGGATGGCTCGATGATGATCTTGCCCACGGTCTCACGATTACCGATGGCCTCCAGACTGTCCAGCGCCTCCTCCAACGGGCGCACGGCGAAGATCAGAGGATCGATGTGTCCCGTCGTGTGCAGTTGGACGATCCTGTCCCAGTGGCGCCGCAGGGCTTCCGGCTCCCGGGCCAGCTGTGCTCCCCAATGGACACCCACGATCGAGTAGTTCTTGAGCAGAACATGGTTTGCCGGAGCCTCCGGAATCCGTCCGCTGGTGAAGCCGATGACCAGGAGGCGCCCGTCCCAGGCCACGACCCGACGGACCTGGTCGAACACGTCTCCGCCCACCGCCTCGTACACCACATCGACCCCACGACCGTCGGTCACCTCCCGTATCGCCTCGACGATGTCGACCTGGCGATAGTCGAACGCCTTGTCGGCCCCTACCGCGTTCACCGTGGCCACCTTGTCGGATCCGCCGGCCATGCCGTAGACGGTGGCTCCCATGGCCTTGGCCAGTTGTACGGCGGCGGTGCCGACCCCGCCGGCGGCGGCCGTCACCAACACGGTCTCCCCGGCCCGGAGTCCGGCCCGCTCCTCGAGGGCGAACACGCCGGTTCCGTAGTTGATCAACATGGCCGCCGCCTGGGTGGCGGCCATGGAATCGGGGATGGGGAGGAGCTGGTCGGCCGGAGCGCAGACCCGGGGAGCCAGGCCACCGCCGCCCATCCACAGCACCCGGTCGCCGGTCCGCCACTGCTCGACCCCGGGGTTGACCTCGGCGATGGTTCCCGCGATTTCCCCACCGGGAATGAACGGCAACGGGGGCTTGATCTGGTAGCGACCCTGGATCTGCAGGATGTCGGGGAACTTGAGGCCGACGGCCTCGATCTCGATCAGGACCTGGTTGCCCGACGGGACCGGTTCCGCCACGTCGACCAACTTCAGTACATCGCCGGGGTCACCCAGCTGCTCCAACTGCCACGCTCTCATGGATCCATCTTCACCCGTGGGTCGAGCGGCGGCAAACCCCGTCGGTCGACTGCCGGCGTCCGGTCGTCGGCGGTGCGGGAACCCTCAGAGATTTGGCAACACCCCTCGGACCATGTCGACCACGCCCGGCCCGGTCAGGCCGAGGTCGGCCAGGATGGTGTCGGGCTTGGCATGATCGATGTAGCGGGTGGGAACACCGAGAACCCGAACCTCGGGTGCGGGACGGTCTCCGGCAAGCCGATTGAGAGCCAGATCGATGGTTGACCCGATACCGCCCTCGGCCAGACCGTCCTCGATGGTGATCACCAGACGATGCCGGGCGGCGTCGAGTAGCATGGCCTCATCCAGCGGCTTGACCGCTCGGGGGTCCCAAACCGTGGCCGAGATGCCATCAGCGATCAGGAGATCGGCAGCTTCGGTGGCGGCGGCCAACATCTTGCCCACACCGATGAGGCACACATTTTCGCCCGATCGTACCTTCCGGCCCCGCACTCCGGTGCCGACCTCGCTGTCGCCTACCGAGGGGGCCGGCGTCTTGGGCCAGCGGATGCAGACAGGGCCGTCGGTGATGTCATAGGCGTCGCTCAGCATCTGCTGAAGCTCCTGATACGACGACGGACAGAATATGGTCATGCCCGGGATCTTGGACATGAGCACCATGTCAAGCACTCCATGGTGGGAGGGGCCGTCATCACCGGTGATGCCGGCTCGATCAAGGCAGAAGATCACAGGCTGGCCGTGGAGACCCACGTCCAGATTGGCCTGATCGAAGGCCCGGGTCAGGAAGGTTGAGTACAGGGCCACGACCGGTCGTAGCCCACCCATGGCCATACCGGCCGCCGCGGTCACCGCGTGCTGTTCGGCGATGCCGACGTCGATGACCCGGTCGGGGAAGCGATCCCGGAACGGCAGCAAGCCGGTGGAGTCCGGCATGGCGGCGGTGATGGCCACGATGTCGTTGTGCTCCTCACCGAGCTTGATCAGGGCTTCGGTGAAGGCTGCGGTGTAGCTTTCGGGCTTGACCGCACCGATGTCGTGGAGGTTCTTGATCGGGTCGTTCTCGGCCGGCCCGTAGCCCCTGCCCTTCTGTGTCCGGACATGGATGACAACCGGACCCGAGAACTCCCCGGCGTTCTCCACCGCCTTCTCCATTTCGGCGATGTCGTGGCCGTCGAAGGGCCCCATGTAGCGAACGCCCAATGGTTCGAAGAACAGCTGGGGTTCCAGCGCCTCCCGGATGGCGGCCTTGGAAGCCCGGATGCCCCGCTCCGACCATCGTCCGATGAGCGGCAGCCTGGCCGTGAAGTTCTCCAGCCGGCGCTGACGCTTCATGTACACCGGGTTGGAACGGATCTTGACCAGGCTGTCCGACAGGAGCGACACCGTGGGGGCGTAGGACCGGCCGTTGTCATTGAGGATGACCGTGACGTCGGATCCGGCATGACCTAGGTTGTTCAGTCCCTCGAAGGCCATCCCGCCCGTCATAGATCCATCGCCGATCACGGCCACCACTCGCCGTTTGCGTTCCCCCGGCCGGCGGGCGGCGTCGAAGGCGGTGGCCAAACCATGAGCGTAGCCCAGAGCGGTCGAGGCGTGGCTGTTCTCGATCCAGTCATGGTCCGATTCCCGCCGGCTCGGATAGCCCGACATCCCACCGGACTGGCGTAGGGTGTCGAAACTGTCCATTCGGCCGGTCAGGATCTTGTGCACGTAGGCCTGATGGCCCGTGTCGAACAAGATCACGTCGTCGGGGGACCGGAGGGCCCGATGAAGGGCCACCGTCAACTCCACGATGCCGAGGTTGGAGCCGAGGTGGCCGCCGGCCTTGCTCTGGCTGACTTTGTCGACGATGAAGCGCCGGATCTCACGACAAAGCTGATCGAGTTCGTCGGACCGCAGGCTGCGGAGGTCGGAAGGGCTGGTAAGGCGTTCGAGTAGCATCGACATCGATTTCAGACTTGTCCGTTCCGCCGACGTTCGAAACGTGATCGTCGGCGCCGAAAACACACGTTTTCCCGAGTTAACGGTAGCGGTACGACGGGAGAGCCGTGTTGTCGGCCCTGTCGCACCCTGGACTTCGCATCCATCCGTCCCGGATGCGTCGGTAGGCTGTAGACATGACTTCTGTCGATCCCCTGCTGGAAACCGATCTTGTGGAACGGGTGTTGTCGGTGGCCCTTGACCGCGGCGCCGACTTCGCCGAGGTCTTCGCCGAGGACGTGGAACGCAGCTCGGCTCTACTCGACGACGGCCGGATCGAGAGCCTCTCGTCGGACCGCGATCGGGGTGTGGGAATCCGAGTCGTCGCCGGCCAATCAACCGGATTCGCCCACACGTCGAACCTGTCCGAGCATGGTCTGATCGCTGCGGCCCAGGCCGCGGCGGCCGCCGCTCGAGGCCCGGGAGACGGGGCGACCAGAACCGTCGATTTCGGCGCCGACCGTCCGTCGGTCGAGGCTGCGGCGATCAGGATCCGACCCGGTGAAATCGACAAGGGGACCAAGGTCGGGCTGCTCATGCAGGCCAACGAGGCGGCCCGGGCCACGGATGCGGCCATCAGCCAGGTCAGCGCTCGCTACGGCGACAACCGACGGCGAATCCTGGTGGCCAATTCCGACGGTGTGCTGGCCGGCGACGACCAGAGCCGGACCCTGTTCTCCGTCGGTTGTGTGGCATCGGGCGACACCGGTCTGCAGACGGGGTACGAGACCATCGGCCTATCCATCGGGTTCGAGTTGTTCGATCGCTATGACGTCGAGGAGTTGGCTCGCAAAGCGGCCCGACGGGCACTGACCAAACTGGAGGCTCGTCCCGCCCCATCGGGGACCCTGCCGGTGGTCATCGGCCCCGGTTCCGGCGGAGTCCTGTTCCACGAGGCCTGCGGGCACGGCCTGGAGGCCGACCTGGTTCGAAAGGGGGCATCGACCTTCGCCGGAAGGGTGGGCCAGCAGGTGGCCTCGCCCCTGGTCACACTGGTCGATGACGGGACGATGGACGACGAATGGGGTCGGTTCACCATCGACGACGAGGGTCATCCGGCCACCAGGAACGTCTTGATCGAGGATGGTGTTTTGGTCGACTACATGTGGGACGGGCTGCGGGCCCGAACCGAAGGACGCTCGAGTTCGGGCAACGGTCGACGCCAGAGCTATCGCCACCTGCCCATGGTCCGTATGACCAACACCTATCTCGCCCCCGGCCAGTCCGACCCCGATGACATCATCGCCGGGGTCGACCATGGGGTGTATGTGGCCAAACTGGGTGGCGGACAGGTCAACACCGCCTCCGGCGACTTCACCTTCGGCATGGTTGAGGCCTACATGATCGAGCATGGACAGCTGACCAGCCCCATCAGGGATGGCCAGCTCATCGGCAACGGCCCACAGGCCCTGCTGGACATCGAGGCGGTCGGCAACGACTTCGCCATGGGCTCACCCGGCACCTGCGGCAAGGACGGTCAGGGTGTCCCGGTCGGTGACGGGGTTCCGACGCTCATGGTCAAGGCGCTGACCATCGGTGGCACGGCTTCATGAACCGGGGTGAGCGGTGAGCAGGGAGATGCAGTGAATCCGGACGAGCTGCTGGCCATCGCCGGGAAGGTGGTCGAACGGGCCGAGGCCAACGAGCAGATCGAGGTCGCCTGTTCCCACACCCGGTCGACGTCGGTTCGGGTCTACGACCGCGAGGTCGAGTCCTTCACCAGTGCCGAGAACCTGGCCATCGGGGTCCGGGTGCTGATCGACGGTCGGGAAGGGTTCGCCAGCGCCGGCAGCCTGAACCCGGATGTTGTCGAGCAGACCCTGGCCGAAGCCAGGGACAATGCCGAGTACTCCCAGGCCGACGAGTTCGCCGGGGTGGCCCGGCCCGACGGCGTCGAAGCCGTCGAGATCTCGCTGTGGCGCCCGGGCGTGGACGCCACCCCCACAGAGGACAAGATCGCCATCGCCCTCCAGCTGGAGGAACGGGTTCGGGCCGCCGACGATCGCATCACGGGAGTGCGGACCGCGGCCTACGGTGACAGTGTCGGGGCCTTCGCCCTGGCCAGCACGACGGGGATAGAAGCCACCAATCTGGGCACGTCGGCCTCGGCCATGATCCAACCTCTGGCCCAGGACGGTGATCGAGCCCAGATCGGCTTCGGCTGGGACGGGGCCCGCGACCCCAACGACCTCGACCTCGACCTGATCGTGGACCGGGCGGTGTCCCGAACGGTCGATCTGCTGGGAGCCACCAAGCCCGACTCGGCCACGGTCGACCTGGTCCTCGATCCCTATCTGGCGGCCACGGTGATCGGTCTGGTGGCCGGCACCTTGTCGGGCGAGCGAGTGCTCAAGGGCCGGTCCCCGTTCGCCGACCGGGTGGGGGAGGCGGTGGGTTCGCCCCTCCTGAGCTTCCTCGACGATCCGACCGATCCCGCATCGCTCGGGGCCGACTCTCACGACGGTGAGGGTCTGGCCTGCCGGCCGGTCCCGCTGGTCACCGACGGGGTCCTCGAAGGCTTCTTCCACGATTCCTACACCGGCCGTCGTTCGGGCACGGGATCCACCGGTTCGGCCGTCCGTGGTGCTCGGAGCCTTCCCGGTCCCGGTATCCACGCCCTGGCCGTGCGACCTGATTCGGGGGACCTCGAGGAGTTCATCGCCGGCGTCGACCTCGGCGTGCTCGTGTTCAGCCTGGACGGGCTGCACTCGGGGGTGAACCCGGTGTCGGGCGACTTCTCGGTCGGGGCATCGGGGCGCATGATCCGCAATGGTGAAGTAGCCGAACCCATCAACGAGTGCACCGTGGCTTCCACTCTGCAACGCCTGCTGCTCGATATCGCCCGGATCGGTGCCGATCTCACCCACCTGCCCAGCGGGGTGTCCACGCCGTCCCTGGTCATCGGCGGCGTCGCCCTGTCGGGGGCCTGATCGGAACCGGCTCGTGCCGCTCGGAGCCAACGGTGGGCTACCCGGTACCGAGCAGGGTCAGGCTTCCCACCCCGAGGGCCTCGACCGCTCGTCTCGCCTCCTCGGCGGTCAGGCGGATCACCACGACCGACTCGTCGACGGCAACCACCGTGGCCGACTCGGCCACGACCGAGGCTTCCACTGACTCCAACGTCGGTAGTAGGGCCACCACCTCGACCTGGTGGCCGACCTCGGTCGGAAGTAACACGGTGTGGCCATCAAGGGCCAACGTGCGATGGTCGTCACCGATGATGATCGGGTCCCGCCTTCGGGCGTCGTGGATGGCAGCTTCGCCACGATCGGCGGCCGGAGCACTGGCCTCGGCCGGTGGTGCCGCCGGTGGGCCCACTTGGTGGTCCGAGAATTGCTCCGACCGGTTGAGCGCCGCGCCGAGCCCGCTGTAGGTGAGGGCGGCGGCCATGATGGCCACGACCGTGGCCGGTAGCAGGCGGCGATGATCGGAACGAGCCCGGGCCATCCCATCGCGCAGCTGACGAGCAGTTCTTCGCCGGTGTCCTTCGAGACCGATCACCGGCCGGTCGAGCGTTGGGGTTCGAACCTCGTGGGGGAAGAGACCGGCGGGAACCGACGATGGCCCGGCTCCTGATGCAGGTGTGGCGGTTGAATCAGGTGCCGTGGTTGAACTGGGAGTGGTGGTCACGACGTCACCCCGATCTCTATCTGTGGACCCGGCGACCGGAGTCCGGCCGACAATGGTCGCGAGCGATTCGTGGGGGAAGTCGGTGGGAGATTGCCGAGGCGGCGACCCTGGGCCCGGCTATGACGACGTGCTGGAGGAATCCTTCGATCCCGATGTCGACTCCGTGCTCGATGAACCCGACCCGCCCGATGCGTCACTCTTCGAAGACGAAGACGAAGACGATGACGAATCGGAGTCGGATCCGTTCCCGGAAGAGCTGGTCTTGGTCGACGAGGAACGCGAATCATTGCGGTAGAAACCCTCGCCCTTGAAGGCGATACCGACGGCGTGGAACACCTTCTTGAGCTGGTGGTCACCCGACGGGTCGACTTGGCATCCCTTCAGCGTCGTCAGGGCGTCATCGGTGATCGATTGTTCGACATCGAACCGTTCATCACAGATTCTGCACTTGTATTCGTAAACCGGCACGCCACTTTCTCCTGCAAGCCTGCACCATTGAGCCGGTGCTCTCAACCACGAGCGACGGCAGACCCCGAGTCGGGGGTCAATCCGGAACCCGAGAGTCCGAGTGCGATGGCCGGGTCATTCGCCGCATCGGAGGATCCGACGGTATCGGATCCGGACCGGTCGAGATCCCGTTCACGTCGCTACCATCAATCAGCGTAGCGGTCCCAGGTCCAAATCGGCTGCCGACCCGCCGTGTAGATGGTCGAACGCCGACCGTCGAAGAACGGCTCACGGGCGCCTTTCCACCGCCGACCGGAATCGACAACGACGAAACGGAGATCCTGACGTGTCAACCACCGAGTCGACCACTTCCGCCGGAACCGGGAACGGACCGGTCCCGAAGCCGGTTCGAAAGGCGGTCATCCCGGCCGCCGGGCTGGGAACACGGTTTCTCCCGTTCTCCAAGGCCGTGCCCAAGGAGATGCTGGCAGTGGTCGACCGTCCGGTGATCCAGTATGTGATCGAGGAGGCGGTCGACGCCGGAATCGAGGACATCCTCATCATCACGTCTCGATACAAGAAGTCGATTGAGGATCATTTCGATCGGCTGCTCGATCTGGAGGATCAGCTCGAGGCCAAGGGCAAGATGGCCGAGGCCGAGCAGATTCGAGGCCTGAGCGAGCTGGCCCAGATCCACTTCGTCCGTCAGGGCGAGGCCCTGGGTCTCGGTCACGCCATCGGAACGGCCCGCAACCATGTGGGTGACGAACCGTTTGTGGTGTTGCTGGGCGACGACATCATGCACCCTCGAGCCGGGGTCCTGAAGGGCATGATCGACGCCTACAACCATCACCGCGCAGCGGTGGTGGCGCTGATGGAGGTTCCCCCCGAGGACATCTCGGCCTATGGCTGTGCGGCCGTCAAACCGATGGGTGATCGTCTGGTCGAGGTGACCGGCCTGGTCGAAAAGCCGGCCCCCGAGGACGCCCCGTCGAATCTCGCCATCATGGGTCGGTACCTGTTCACTCCGGACATCTTCGACGAGATCGCCCACACCGAGCCCGGTGTCGGCGGCGAGATCCAGATCACCGACGCCATGGCCCGCCTCCTGACCCACCAGCGGATGCTGGGTTACACCTTCTCCGAGGGTCGCTTCGACACCGGGAAGAAGATCGACTATCTGCGAGCTGTGGTGGAGATGGCGCTGGAGCGGGACGACCTGGGTGTCGAGTTCCGGGAGATCCTGGCCGACATCGTGGCTCGAGAGGGTATCGGGGTCTGAGGTTGGCCATCGGCCGCGCCCCGTTCCGCGGCCTCGCCGAGGTTCCGGTTAGATTTGGTTCATGATCGCTCTGGAAGAGGCCCAAGCCAAGGTCAACCGGGAACTGCAGGTCCTTCCTCCCGCCGACGTTCCCATCGCCGAGTCGCTGGGTCTGACGCTGGCCGAGACCGTCATTGCCCCGGAGGCCATCCCGCCCTTTGCCAACACGGCCATGGATGGCTTTGCGGTTCGAGCCGCCGACACGGTGGGGGCCAGCGAACAGTCGCCGGTCTCGCTGCCCGTGGTCGGCACCATCGCCGCCGGCACCACGGCCGCCCGGCCACTCAAGCCGGGGGAGGCCATGCGGATCATGACCGGAGCGCCGGTACCGGACGGAGCCGACGCCATCATCATGGTCGAGCTGACCAAGCCAAACGGGTTCGAGGTCGACATCATGGCCGAGGTACCTGTCGGCAACCACGTTCGCCCTGCCGGTGACGACATTGCCGCCGGCTCGGAGATTCTGCATCCGGGCACGGTGATGGCCCCCGGCCATCTCGGTGTGCTGGCCAGCGTCGGCCGCCAGACCGTAACCGTTTTCCGTCGGCCCCGGGTCGGCGTCATGTCGACCGGCGATGAGTTGGTGGAGGGCCCGGAACCGCTCGAGCCGGGCCAGATTCGCGACAGCAACCGGGTCACGTTGCTGGCCCTGGTCCGCGAGGCCGGGTTCCAGCCGGTGGACCTGGGTCTGATACGGGACGACGAAGCCGAACTCGAGGCGGCATTCCGGCGAGGGGTGGCGACCTGCGACGCCGTCATCACCTCCGGTGGTGTCTCGATGGGTGACTACGATTACGTCAAGGCCGTGCTGACACGCCTCGGGGATTTCTCGTGGATGCAGGTCGCCATCAAGCCGGCCAAACCCTTTGTTTTCGGGCTGCTCGACGAGGTTCCCGTCTTCGGTCTGCCCGGCAATCCGGTGTCGTCCATGGTCAGCTTCGAGCTGTTCGCCCGCCCTGGGCTCAAACGCATGATGGGCCATCTCGAAGCCGAGCGGCCGCGGATTCGGGCCCGGACCACCGAACCACTACGTCGCCATCCCGATGGCAAGACCCATTTCAGCCGGGTCGTGGCGTCCAAGGTCGGTGACGAGTGGCAGGTACGATCGTCGGGCGGTCAAGGTTCACATCAGTTGATGGCCATGGCCACGGCTAACGCACTGGCCATCGTGCCCGACGGGGACGGAGTGGACGAGGGGGAACTCGTCGACGTCATGTATCTGGGCTGAGTCGCTTGCCGGGGCGGTATCGGCGAAGCATCTTCGGTAACCTGACAACTATGGCTGGCCTTGTCGATCGCTTCGGGCGGAAACACACCGATCTCCGTATCTCGGTGACTGACCGCTGCAACTTCCGGTGCCAGTACTGCATGCCGGCCGAGGGCATGGTCTGGCTCGATCGGTCCCATGTTCTCACGTTCGAGGAGATCGAGCGGGTGGCTCGGATCCTCGTGGAGGGTGCCGGTGTCCGCTCCATCCGCCTTACCGGGGGTGAGCCGACGGTCAGAGCTCGTTTGCCCGTGCTGGTGCGCAAGCTGGCCGTGCTCGATGTTGATCTGTCGATGACCACCAACGGCGCCACCCTGGGCCTGATGGCCGACGATCTACGGGCCGCCGGTCTGAATCGGGTCAACATCAGCCTCGACACCCTGGATCGTGAGCGATTCAAGGACCTGACCCGACGCGACGACCTGGACAAGGTCCTCCGGGGCATCGATGCCGCCGTTGCCGCCGGCTTCTCCCCGGTCAAGATCAACGCAGTGCTCATGAGGGGTATCAACCACGACGAGGTCGTACCGTTTCTCACCATGGGGCGGGAAAAGGGTGTGATCGTCCGGTTCATCGAGTTCATGCCCCTCGATGCCCAGGGCGAGTGGTCGGCAGACCGGGTCGTGGCCTACGACGAGATCCTGGCCGTCGCCGGCGAGCATTTCGACTTCGATCCCGTGGACCGAGGATCCAGTCCGGCCGAGCGGTTCGTGTATCGGGACGGGAGGGGTGAGTTCGGCATCATTGCCTCGGTCACCGAGCCGTTTTGCGACAGCTGCGACCGCATCCGCCTGACCGCCGAGGGTCAGGTTCGAAACTGCCTTTTCGCTCTTGATCATGTTGATATAAAGGCGTTGCTGCGAGGTGGCGCCAATGACGACGAGGTCCTGGCCGCAGTCGCCGGCGAGGTCGAGCGAAAGTGGGCCGGACACGCCATCGGCCAGGTCCACTTTCTCCGGCCGTCGAAGTCGATGAGTCAGCTCGGTGGGTAGAGAATCCGCTTTTCCCGCCCATTTGCCACTAAGTTTGCTCATGTGGCTGACCGAGAACTGACCCATCTGGATCCACTGGGACGGGCGCGCATGGTAGATGTGACGCCCAAGGACCCCACCCATCGTCGGGCGGTAGCCCGGGGCAGGGTGTTCATGGAGCCGGAAACAACGGCATTGGTGGCCAGGGGGGCCATCAACAAAGGGGATGTACTCGCCGTGGCCCGCGTGGCCGGGATCCAGGCGGCCAAACGCACGGCTGACATGCTGCCACTGTGCCACTCGGTCATGATCGGCGCCATCATCGTCAATTTCGACATCCAGGACGACTTCATCGAGGTCGAGGCCTCGGTCGACACCGTGGATCGCACCGGTGTCGAGATGGAGGCTCTTACCGCCTGTTCCGTGGCGGCTCTGACCATCTATGACATGTGCAAGTCAGCCGACAAGTCCATGGTCATCGGCGACCTGGCACTCTGGGAGAAGACAGGGGGCAAGTCAGGCCCCTATCGGCGGGCTGCGGATGCTGCCGACAGCGGTGGTCGGAGTAGATCGATGTGACCCTGTCCACGTGGCAGCTGGTCGTTGTCGGCGTGCTCATCGCGGCCTGGGTCATCGTGCTCGGGGGCCCGGCCGTGGTTGATGCGTATCGCTGGTTCGACGGCCGCTCCCGCCGTCGCCACGCCCGACAGCACACATCCGGCCGATCCACTCCAGACCTCCAGGTTGGTGACGACACCGATATCGACCGTCGACGCACCGTCGACAATCGTCAGGGGGTCCCGATCGTCGACCCGGGTCCACTTCGGCGCGCTCGGTCGGATGGTCCGACAGGCGACCGACGCGACGGGACCGGCGATGGTCTCGGATTGGCCAAGCGGCTGCGCATCTGGTGGTGGGAACGACCCCGTCCGGTGGCCGCGTGGCGAGCCCAGGATGTGGTTCAGCGGCGCATCCAGCTCCTGCTCGGCCTGTCGGTGGCCACGTTCGGCTCCATGTTTCTCGCCATCGCTCTCCGTGGGGTGTTCGTACGGCTGTTCCTGCTGATGCTGGGTGTCATGGCCGTTGTGCTGGCCGTGGCCGCCTACATCGGTGCTGTCGAGCTGCGACATCACCGGGCCCAGGCCGGTGCCCGCAGGGCCAATGAGGAACGGTCTCGCCCGATTCTGGACGGAACGTCACCGTCCGTGCCGATTCTGGAAGGCCACGAGTACGGCCCGATCACCATGGCCGACGAAGGCTTTCGTCAAATCGACGAGAGCGAGCCGGGTTTGATCTTCGAGCCCTTGAACCTGGACGAGATCGTGCTCGAACTGGGCCGCGACCGACACGGTGAAAGCTGGGGCGAGGAGATCCTGATCGCCGACTCGGGTTTCGAGGTGCCGATAGATGCCGAACTGGCTCGAGAGTTGGGCATCGAGGACACGGTCGAACAGATCGAGACCGAATCGGTCACCGGTACCGGCGAACCTCCGTCGGATGACGACGTGGATCGTGACCGGCGGGCAGGCCGTCATGATGCCACCTTCTCTGCTGCACCCGAGGTCGGTGCCCGGCAGGCCTCGGCCCGGGCACGGTCGAAGAAGAAGCGACAGGCTCGGCCCATCTACATCGAGTCCACGCTGGATGACGACGAGAATCAATCGAACGCGGCCAACGATCAATGATCGGTCCGCTATCCTGAGGGTTCCCTTCGGGGCTGTAGCTCAGCTGGCTAGAGCGCCTCGGTCGCATCGAGGAGGCCAGGGGTTCGACTCCCCTCAGCTCCACGTATTGCCGCCTGCGGCGGCAAACCGCTGTGGATGCGTGGCCGGGTTGGGTTCGACTAATTTGTGTGCCGGCGCTGCAGGCCGATCCGTCGGAGATCACCGGCTGCCGCGGTGAAGTGGGTAACGCGCCAACCTTGGCTGCTGTAGTAGTCAAGGGTCTGATTCAGATCCGGACGGAGTTGGCCCACGTGATGGGTCACGGTCTTGAACTCGTGCGACGGGCTCATGGCGTTTGGATCGGTCGAAAAGCCGCCGGTCTTGAGTCGGTCGGGCCCTACGACCCCCAAGCCATCGACAACGCGGGATCGACCCGCGAACGTTGACCATCGAGCCAACATCGATAAAAGGTTTGGTTAAGCAGCATCCAACATGTCGAATGATGCGAAATACTGCCATCACACGACCCAAGGAGTGTTTCATGTCACCGAAGATGTTTGCCGCAGCCGGAATCGTGGCTGCCGGTCTCGGGCTGGGGGCGACCCTGGCCAGCGCCGCCCCCGACAACAGCAATCGCCCGGACTCGGCTCCCGATACCGCCTGCATGCAAGCCGGTATCGGCGTTCTTCGCGGCGCAGGTCTGCTGCCGTCGGTCGCGGCCGACGGCCTCCCCATCGAGACTGCGGTTTCGGTTGGCGTGACCGTACGAGAGGGTGCCGACATCTCCGGTGTACCCGATCCGATCCCCTTCAATGTTGTGCTGGCCGATCACCGAGCCGGCGACAACAGCCTCTTCGTCTACCCTTGGTGTGACTGACGGCGATCGGCGTTGAGCCGGTCGATCGTGCATGACGTCAGAGTCCCGGCGACTGGTAGGGCCATAAACCGTTGCCGGTTCAGGGCCCTACACTTCTGGCTGTGAGCGACCGGCCCAACATCGTACTGACCGGCTTCATGGGCACCGGCAAGACCACGGTCGGGCGGGAGCTGGCCCGCCGGTTGGGCTACCGGTTCGTGGACACCGATCAGATCATCGAGCAACGCCACGGTCCCATTGCCGACATCTTCGCCGAGAAGGGCGAAGAGGCGTTTCGAGCCGTTGAGCGCACCGTGGCCGCCGAGTTGGCCGACGCTGACGGTCTTGTCATCGCCACCGGTGGCCGGATGATGCTCGACGATGCCAGTGCCTCATCGCTGGGGCGAAGCGGCCACGTGATCTGTCTCGTGGCGTCTTCCGACACCATTCACCATCGGGTGACCGCCGATGACTCGGGTATCATCCGGCCGCTGCTCGACGGTGACGATGCCCGGACTCGGATCGAGGAGCTGCTGGCGGCCCGGGACGCCGGATACCGGCGCTTCCCTCAGATCGACACCAATGGCCGCAGCGTGGACGACGTGGCCGATGCGGTGCTCGCTCTGATCCCCGGTGCGATGGCAACGTGACCCTCTGGGGCCGGTTCGGTCGGGATAGGCGATGAGACCGTCGGCGTGCGTCATCAGGTCGTTTGTTCGGCGAACGGTGCCGGTGCGACACTACGGCCATGGATCGTGCCTGGCTGGGTCGGCGGATCGAGGAACCGCTTGATCCCGATCTCGAGATCGTCGACCCCCACCACCACCTTTGGCCGGCCGGTAGCCGCTACGGCCGGTACGGGCTCGACGACCTGCTGATCAACACCGCAGCCGGTCACCGAATCGTCCAGACCGTGTTCGTGGAGTGCCGATCGAGCTACCTCGAGGATGGACCATGGGCGGCCCGCTCGGAGTCGGCCGATTTGACGGTCGGGACCACGAGGTCCGGCAACACCTGCGGGACGAATTGCAGGCCCTGGCCGAGCTGACCAACGTGTATCTCAAGCTCGGGGGAGTGGGCATGACTCGCTTCGGCAGCCGATGGCAGCTGCGACCCGCACCACCCGCCTCGGATGATGTCGTGGCCGTCTGGAGCGATCTGGTTCGCTGGCCCATCGACACCTTCGGGCCCGGCGCTGCATGTTCGAGTCCAACTACCCGGTCGACGCTGAGACGGTGGGCTATGGGGTCCTGTGGAATGCGTTCAAGAAAATGGCACCACCGTACAATACGAGCGAAAAGGCTGAACTGTTTGCCGGAACGGCACGTCGGGTCGACCGGCTTCCGGCCCCGTATACTCGTACGTCGGCCATGCGTTTGATCCAGTAGCCGGGCAGTTGCCGGCAGGGCAATCGGTGGGTACGGGGTTTCGCCCTGGGCGGTTCGTCGGTCACTGAGTCCGACTGTCGATGTGGACAAGGATAGTGAAGCAATGAGTGTTGCCATTGTCACCGGTTCAGCCGGTCTGATCGGATCGGAGGCCAGCCGTCATTTCGCCTCCCAGGGCATGACCGTTGTCGGTATCGACAACGATATGCGCCAGGAGTTCTTCGGGGCCGAGGCCTCGACCCGATGGCAGCAACGACAGTTGGAGTCGGAGTTGGGCGACAACTACCTCCATGTCGATGGTGACATCCGTGACACCGACATGATCGACAACATCTTCTCCAAGTACGGGTCCGACATTTCCCTGGTTGTTCACGCCGCAGCCCAGCCCTCACACGACTGGGCGGCATCGGCACCTCACGTCGATTTCACCGTCAACGCCAACGGAACCCTCAACATGTTGGAGTCAACCCGGAACCATGCGCCCGAGGCGGTGTTCATCTTCACGTCCACCAACAAGGTGTATGGCGACACCCCGAACCGGCTCCCTCTTCATGAGACCGAGACAAGGTGGGAGGTGGACGAGTCCCACACCTACTTCGACGGGATTCGGGAAGACATGTCCATCGACAACACACTCCACAGCCTGTTCGGGGCTTCCAAGGTGGCGGCCGACGTACTGGTTCAGGAATACGGGCGGTACTTCGATCTGAAGACGGCCAGCTTCCGGGGCGGATGCCTCACCGGGCCCAACCACAGCGGCACCCAGCTTCACGGCTTTCTCGCCTACCTGATGAAATGCACGGCCACCGGCGCCCACTACACGGTGTTCGGCTACAACGGCAAGCAGGTGAGGGACAACATCCACAGTCACGACCTCATCCAGGCCTTCGATCACTTCTTTCGGGTGCCCCGCTCCGGTGAGGTGTACAACATCGGTGGCGCCCGGTTCAGCCATTGCTCGATGAGGGAGGCGGTGGACCAGTGTCAGGAGATCACCGGCCGTGAACTCGACCACAGCTACACCGCCGACAACCGGGTCGGCGACCACATTTGGTACGTGAGCGACGTGGGCAAGTTCCAGTCCCACTACCCGGAGTGGAAGTTGACCAAGAACGTGGAGGACATCCTGACCGAGATCTATGAGGCCAACCACGAGCGCTGGCTGGCCGAGGCGGCGTAGGCCACCATGATCCATCTTGGGAAACGCAATCTGTTGGGGGTGAACGTCGACGCCATCGACTACGAGGGTGCCGTGGCCAGGATTGTCGACGCAGCCAAGAACCGCCAACCCCTGGCCGTCACCGCCACTGCGGTCCACGGGCTGATGGAGGGGGCCACCGATCCCCACCATCGATATCGGCTCAACCAACTGGAACTGGTTGTGCCCGACGGTCAGCCGGTCCGTTGGGCCCTCAACGCCTTCCACGGCGCCGGCCTCTCCGACCGGGTCTACGGCCCTGACCTGATGCTCAAGACCTGTGAGGCCGCAGCCGAGAATGGGCTGTCGATCTACCTCTTCGGTGGCACCCAAGAGCTGCTGGATCGGCTCAGCGCCAACCTCACCGCCTCAATTCCCGACCTCGAGATCGCCCGCGCCAGGCCCTCGAAGTTCCGCACCCTGAACCAGAATGAGAAGCAGGAGTTGATCGACGAAATCAACGCCAGCGGAGCGTCGATCATTTGTGTCGGCCTCGGTTGTCCCCGACAGGAGATCTGGGCCTACGAGTTCAAGGACCACATCAACATGCCGGTCCTGGCCGTTGGCGCCGCCTTCAACTTCCACGCCGACGAGCTCGACCAGGCCCCGCCCATACTCCAGAACTATGGGCTGGAATGGGCGTACCGGCTGGTGAAGGAACCGAGGCGGTTGTGGCGGAGGTACTTGATTCTCAACCCGTATTACCTGTCCCTGTTGGCGGCCCAGCGGGCTGGTCTGATGAAGGAACGATTCGATCCGTCATCGGCGGCGGAACCGCAGTCCGAGGTGCTCTACGGCTGACTGCTGCCTGGCGAAACCTGGGCGGGAGCGACAGCCTCGCCGCCGATCGTCAGGCATTCTCCGCCGGTCTCGGTCACGCCACGGTCTCAGGTGAGCTGTCGGAACCGAGGCGATAGACGTGGCGTGGGGCCGGAATGGGGGAATCCGCCTGCCCGGTTCCGCTCGCCGGCTCCGACTCGAGAACCGAGGTCTTGTCGCCGTGGCCGTTCCCGGCTGAGGACAACTCCGCTGGTGAGGGCTCGGGTCGCGTATAGAGGGTGCGAGGGGTGGGTGCGAATCGCCGTTCGTCGAACAACTCGACCGGTCCGAGTTTGCGATCGGCCCGTTCGATGTCGGGTCGCCCTCCGGCCAGGATCAGCTTGCGAAGCTCGTTGGAGGTGAAGGCCACGTAGACCATGGTCCTGACGTCCCGGTCGGTGATCGGCCCCGACGTGGAGAGCATACCCTGGTGGATGAGGGTCTCGATGACCTGGTGCTCACCGGCCTGAATGGCGTTGCCCACCCCTTCGGGCTCAATCGCCGGGCGATCCCGGAGATCGATTGTTGGTGTTCTGGGTGGGTCGGCATAGGCCGCGGCCTCAATGCGGTTGGCGGCGGCATCGAGGCTCCGGATCTCTTCGCCGGTGGTCGACTCCGGCACCGCTTCGGCCGCCTGCTCGTGATCGGCACGGTGGTCCGGCGTCGGGTAGGGGTGCTCCGACGTCGGCCGCCCGGTGTCATCGACCCCGACGTCGCCACACTCGATGGTCTCCACCACGATCGGCTCGTCGAGCCCCATCAAAGGAGATTCGGCGGAGATGGGGTCAACGACTGGGCCTTCATCGCCGGCGATGTCCTCGGCCCCGTCGCCACCCTCGTGGTCGACCGGGGTGACGGTGGCCGCTCGCACCGCCGATTGCTGATCATCATCCCCGTTGTCGTCGGGCTGGTAGTCGGGCACGGCTCTGAGCCGACGTCCCACATCGACCACGTCCTCGGCAATGGCGGCTGACGCCGAGTCGTGGTCGTCGTCCTCCATCACCTCGCCGGTTTCGGATTCGCGGATGTCGGACTCATTTGAATCGGTCTGGAGGCCAAGAGCCGTCGGTTCATCCCCGGTGTCCGGTGCCGGCCACCAGGTGGTGGCCGTGTCCAGCCGGCCCGAGTAGTTGAAGGAGCTGAGGTGGGAGTCGGTTGCGTCGTCATTTTCGGGGCTTGGGAACGAGGATGAGTCGACCACCGAGACCCGTTCCGAACCGACCGGGACCGATTCGGTTTCCGCTGACGCCGCTTCGTCGGAGTCCTTCTCGCCGGTTGCTTCGCCGTTCACCCCGTTGCCTTTGCCGTTCACCGCCGGCCCCGCATCATCGGCACCGATCAAGAAGGAATGACCTCCGCCGGTGCTGTCCTCATCACCCGATGTCCATTGCGTGATGGGGATGGGAGCAGTGGCGGTGGCATCGCTCGATTCGAGGGCGGCCAATCCCCCCGTTGCCTTGGTGACCGGTTCCATCGGTGTGGGGCCGGCCGGAGGCATGGGAGGGGGACCGGTCCGTATCGATCTTCCCGCCGGGCCCGAGGGTTCGGTACGTGGCATCGGGGGGGCAAACGGTGACCGGCCGTCACTCCCGGTTCGCCCTGTTCCCGAGTAGGCCGAGGGCCTTGTCGGGCGAGATCGAACCGGTTCCCGTCTCGTCGATGGAGTGTTCCGTTGGCCGGCTTCGGCCGGATCGGTCCCGTAACCGGCGGTCACCGTGGCCATATAGGCGGCCGTGCTGTTGGGGGGCGCGCTCGGTTCGGCCTTGGCCCGGGGACGGCTCTCCTTCGACGCGTCGCCCTGCTCGGTCTGCAGCCGAAGATCACTGATGACGTAGAGGCCGAGAGCGGCGACGATGACAGCGGTCAGGAATCGAACAATGAGCTGTTCTCCGCTTGTCAATGCACCGGCAAGAATGACGCCGAGTGCCCCCAGGGCTGTGAGAATGAAGATTCCGGAAACAATGCGTTTTGTCATATTGAAGGCCTCCACCCGACACAATAGATCGAATGAAGGCCAAACGCATCTCTTGATTTGCAGTAAATAATGATGGTGCTTATTGTCTAAGCATCCAACACGATTGGAGAATCTTGTCGGCCGACGATCGGAGGTTCCGTCGACCAGGGGAAGTTGATCCACTGGTCGGTCTTCTTCCACACGAAGTCGCATTTGACCAGTGAGTGGGATTTCTCGTAGAGCACGGCGGTTCGGCTTTCGTCAACGACCTCCTGGCAGAACTCGTGGACCACCTTGAGGGTGTGGCCCGTGTCGGCCACATCGTCGGCGACGAGGATCTTGGCGTCGTTCAGGTCGAACTTGTCCAGGTAGGGGGGGAGCATGATCGGGACGTCGAGACGCTCGTCCACACCGGAATAGAACTCGAGGTTCATCACGTAGAGGTTCTTCACCGACAGCGCGTAGCCCAGCGATCCGGCCACGAACAGGCCGCCCCGGGCGATGGCCAGGATCAGATCAGGCCGGAACCCGCTGTCGGCCACCTCCTTCGCCAGTTGGCGTACCGCGGTGCCGTAGGTCTCCCAGGTGAGCACTTCACGGTCCCCTCCGGCATCGTTCGCCATCGGTCCTCCCAGCTTTGCCTCGGTTTCTGGATCATTCAGCATTGTGTCGGATGCAGGAATGTCCGGCCCAAGGCCGCACTCCTGGCCACGGGTCCCATCCTGCCTGCGTCGTCGGTGGTTCGTTTCTAACAGCAACCCGATGCGGTCGGCAACCGCGCCGACCACCGAAGTTCGGATCACCCTTCGCCGGGTGAACAGGCCCGGTGTAGCCCATTGGGTCGGCCTCGTTGAGGCCCGACCAGGGCCTGGAAACAGTCTCCTGGTTCCGGAACGGCTAGCATGCCGTGTTGGGGGGACTCTGTGGGTAGAACTACCTAACTCTCTGTGCCATGTGACCGTGGTATCAACTTGGGCCCGGAAGGCAAATGCGACAGTATTGTGACGGGAGCAGCCCAAGACCGAATAGCCTGTACCGAGTTGTTGATTGTCGGTGTCCCGGCCGGCGGCAGGCCTCGCACCTGTCCCGTCGGCGAATGTGAAAGTGGATGCTCCGAGTGATGAGATCACAGTCTGAAGTGGGCCGAATGGTGGGCGCTGCGTCGGCCACCATTGCCACCGCTCGATGGGCACGCGTTGCGGTGGGAACGATCGTCGCCCTGTCGGTGGGGACGGCGTCGTTCGCCGCCACCGGTCAGGAGACCTCCACAACTCAGGCCGTCGCCTCTTCGTCGTCGGAACCGGCCGAGTCGACCACGACGGCGCAGCCGGCCGAAACCACGACCACGGCGGTTACCGCCCAGTCGACGACGACCGCTGGTGACGGCACAACCACTGCGCCCACCGCCACATCGGCTGCCGAGGCGATCACGTCCACCACGACGGCCGAACGGGCTCAGGAGAAAGCGGCGGCCATCGCCAACCTGAACCTGGCCAAGGCGGCCGACGTCGAGATCGCCCGTGAACTGAACAGGATCAATCAGTCGGCCAACGAGACACTGGAAAAGATCGACACGGCAGAAAGGCGGATCGACGCCGCTGACGCCATTCTCCAACGAACCGAGGATCAGCTGGCCGAGTCGGAGCGCCGTCGTCTCGAGATCGAGAACGAACTCCGGGTCAAGGCGGTCGAGGGATTCAAGACCAGAGTGCTGGGCCAGCCGAGCCCGTTGTTCACCAAAGGCGATGTCAATCGAGCCATTCGCCAGAACACCCTGCTGGATCAGGCCAGTCTGTCCACCACCGACCTGCTCGAAGAACTGCGGATCCTCCAGGAGGATCGGCAGATCGCCAACGCCGAGGCGGCCCAGGCCAAGGACGAGGCCGAGGAGGCCGAGGCCGTGCTCCAGGAGGAGCTGACCGTCTATCAGGAGCAGCAGGAGCAGCAGCTCGGACTCAAGGCCGAGGCCGAACGTCGCATCGACATCTGGGCCGGCGAGCTCGCCGCCTATGCCCGCGAGGACGCCGCCGTGCAGCGGGTCATCGCCGAGAATGCAGGCAAGACCCCGGTTCAAGCCCCCGCCCAAGCCCAGGATGAGGTCTCGGGCGATGCCCAGGCCGATGCTCCCGCCACCAGCCCGACCCCGGCCTCGACGTCGGGCTTTCAGTGGCCGCTGAACGCTCGAGTGACCAGTGAGTTCGGCTACCGGGTCCACCCGATCTACAGATCGCGACGGCTACATGCCGGTATCGACATCGGCGCCCCGTCGGGAACCCCTATCGCGGCGTCCAACGCCGGCGTGGTCATCTTCGCCGGAACCCAGGGCGGCTACGGGCGAACCGTGATCGTCGACCATGGTGGTGGTATCACCACCCTGTACGCCCACCAGTCGAAGATCGGGGCCGGTAAGGGCCAGGCTGTCGCCCGGGGGGACATCATCGGATATGTCGGAGCCACCGGTACCGCCACCGGGAACCACCTGCATTTCGAGGTGCGTGTGAACGGCAGCCCGAACAATCCCCGAAACTACCTGCCCTAGCGCCATCGAGCCCGGTTGGGTCCGGCGGTTCCGACGAGCCCGGGTGGACATCGTGGTTTGGGGCGCTCAGGCGGCCTCGACGTCGATGGTGTGCCAACCGGTCGCCCCGTCGGGGGCGGGGGGTGCCGTCTCCGAGGTCTGGGTGTAGCCCGAGGAATCGGTGGCCCGCACCCGAATGGTATGTCGACCTGGTGTCGGCTTCCAGGCCAGAAGCCACTGCCGCCAGGCATCGACACCCAGAGACTCGCCCAGCGTCGCCTCCTGCCATTCGCCATCATCGATCTGCACCTCGACCCGGTCGACACCGGTGTCGGGGGCCCAGGCCACTCCGGCCACGGCTAGCTGTTGGCCGGCGGTAACCCGCTCACCGTTGTCCGGCGTGTCGATGCGGGACTGCGTCTTGATGGGACCGTCTTTGGACCAGCCCCGGGGAATCCAGTAGCCGTCGAAGGCCTCCAGCGTGGTCAATTCGATCTCCTTGAGCCACTTGGTGGCCGAGACGTAGCCGTAGAGCCCGGCCACCACAAGGCGGGCCGGAAACCCGTGTCTGACCGGGAGGGGCTCGCCGTTCATGGCCACTGCGACCAAGGCGGTTCGGCCGTCGTAGGCGGCCTCGGTCGGGAACCCGCAACTCCATCCGTCGACCGATCGGCTGGCGATCTGGGTCGCGCCTTCCTGCACGCCGGCCTCATCCAGTAGATCGACCAGGGGTACCCCCTGCCAGACCGCATTCCCCACCAGCCCTCCCCCCACCTCGTTGGACACGCAGGACAGGGTCACGGGGGCAACGGTGGACGCCCGATCAAGCAGCTCGTCGTAGTTGATGGTGAGTTCGTTGTCGACCATACCCTTGATGGTCAGCGTCCATGACTCGGGATCCACCTGGGGCTTCACCAGGGCGGTGTCGATCAGGTAGAAGTCGTCGTTGGGAACAACCAGCGGAGTGATGCCGGGGGTGGAGGCCACGGGGCCGGCCTCGGCCTCGGTCACCGCCGACGTCACGGACTCTGCTGCCGCGGTGTCCAGTTCGACCGAGGCCCGGGCCTCGTTGACCGAATCCCTGGCCTGGATCGATCGAGCAGCCACCACGCCGAGCGCACTGGCCGCTCCGACCCCGCCGGCCCAACCGATGAAGCTGCGGCGGGAATAGGCCGGCTGCCGTGGATCCTCGAGCACAGTGGCGTCCGTCTCTCCGGTCGCGGTCGGCAACGCCGCCGCTCGCACCATTGAGAGAAGGGTCCACAGCACGCCCACGCCAACGGCCACGGCCAGCGACGCCATGACAATGCCGGCGGCCGCCGACCCCTGGGCGTCGGCGGCGATGGCGACCAGGCCGAGAAGGCCGAACGCCACGAAACCGGCGACAGCAAGCGCCATCCGACGTCGGCCGACGACTCCCAGCAGGGCCCCGAACAACCCGGAGAAGACCACGGTGCCGGCAACCAGGGCCGGCTTGTCGGCCAGACCGAAGATGCTCTTGCCGAACTCGACGAACCATGCCGGCGCCTCGTCGACAACCCGGTTGGCCACGGCAATGACGGGACTGGGGTTGGGGCTCCAGAAGGCGGCTATCAATTCCCCGGACGCCAATGCCGCACCGGTGGCAACGATGCCGGCAACAGCAGCGGCCACGATGGAACCCGGCCCTGAAGACAGCGACCAAGGCTCCGGTCGGGCCGTTCCCGCCGGTGAAGCGCCATCGCGGTCTTGGCCGGTCATGTTCTCGGAATGGTTGTTGTTCATGCTGCTCGGATTCGTACTGGTGCGAGGTGAATCGGCGCCGTGTGGTCATGCATTCCCCGGTATTTCTACGTCGGCATGCGGTCTCTCGGTTGCGCCCGGTTCGAACTCCCGCCGTGGACAACTGTCGGCGCCGGGAATCACAGTGGTGACTCGAAACCCTAAAATCTTCCGAAACCGTGGTTTGCGAGGCGGTCGAGTCCGCTACAACGTTCATATGTCAATCTATCGACCCACCCCGGTTCAACGGGAGAACGGGAACGACAACACGCCGCGACCGGTCGATCCCGACCGGGGGCCGGCGACGCTCGTGGTCCGGCGTCGGTGGCCGGCGGCCGTGGCCGCCGTCGCTATCCTCGTCTCGGCCTGCGGCACGGACTCGACCAACGATGATGCCTCGGCCCGGGGCGACGGCGCGTCGGTCGCCGCGTCCTCCGGGGACGAGGGCGACGCCGCCGCACCTGCCGATGACGCCGCCGCCGAACCTGCCGATGAGGGCGAGGGAGCACCGGAATCGGCGTCGGAACCGGCGACGGAGGTTGCGGCGGCGGCGGTCAATGTGCCTGCGGTCGAGGTGCTCGACGTCGCCGACGGTTCGGTCATCAACCTGGCCGAGGAACTGGCGGGTGAGGACAGGGCCATCCTGTTCTGGTTCTGGGCTCCCCATTGACCGGCGTGCAACGCCGAAGCGCCGGCGGTTGAGCAGTTCGCTCAACAGTATGACGACAAGGTGCGAGTGGTCGGACTTGGAACCCAAGACAGCTTCGAGGAAGCCGAGGAGTTCCGGGAGCGACACGGAACCGTCACTCCGCTCATGATCTGGGACGAGTCGTTCGAGACCTGGAATCACTACGAGATCAGCTCCCAACCGGCAGCCGTACTCCTGGACGCCGAGGGCGAGGAACTCGGTCGGTGGCGAGGCCTGCCCGACGAGGTCTATCAGCTGGCCGACTTGCTCTAAACTCCCAACCAATCGATCGGCCCCCGTCAGCGGGTGTTGCCGGGACGACCGGCCGGCATTCGGAAAACGCCGGGGCCCCGGACAGTTCCCCGAAGTCGCCGTGACGCGTCCCTCTGGTGCCGCACCGAGGGATCGGCTACAACGGGGCGATGAGCGATTCGCTAGGTGGCCGTGTGGTGCTGGTGACCGGGGGGAACGGAGGTATCGGCCTCGGGATCGCCGAAGGATGTGCTCGGGCCGGTGCCGATCTGGTCATCTGGGGTACCAACCAGGAGAAACTGACCTCGGCCCATGACAGGTTGAACTCGCTGGGGGCCGACGTGCTGGCCCAGCAGGTGGACGTGGCTGACGAGCAGGCGGTGATCGAGGCCTTCGCCCATGCCGTGACCAGGTTCGGAGCGGTCGACTGTGCTGTGGCCAACGCCGGGGTGCACGGGGGTGGCCCTTTCATCGATCTGTCCCTGGATGAATGGCGCCGCATCATGGCGGTGAATCTGGAGGGCGCCGTCGTCACCCTGCGGGAGGCGGCCAGACACATGATCGGCCGGGGTGAGGGTGGTTCGCTGATCGGCGTCAGTTCGATGTCCACCATCCACGGGGCACCCGGATCTCAGGCCTATGCCGCGTCCAAGGCCGGCATCCTGGCCGTCATGCGGGGGCTCTCGGTCGAGCTGGCTCGCCACAACATCCGCTGCAATACCATCGTGCCCGGCTGGATCGAGACCGAGATGACCGAGGTGGGGCGGAGTAACGAGAAATTCCTGGCCGCCACCATCCGGCGGACCCCGATCCGGCGGTGGGGCCACCCCGACGACTTCGGGGCGGTGGCTGCGTTCCTGGCCGATCCGACCCAGCTCTACCACACGGGTGACGAAATCGTCATGGACGGAGGGTACACCCGGTTCTGAACGGGTTTTGGGCGAGGTCGAGGACCACCGGTGCTCAGCGGGATCCCTTGGGGCCAGGTCGCCTGCTACCGTTGCACTACAACGGATCGAAGCGAATCGTCGAGCTGAATCATGAGGAGGACCGATGAAGGTCGTGGTTGACTTTGACCTGTGTGAGAGTAACGCGGTGTGCATGGGCATCGCCCCCGAGGTGTTCGAGGTGCGGGACGACGACTTCCTGTACATCCTCGATGAGCACCCCGGCCCGGAACTCCACGACAAGGTTCGGGAGGCGGTCGAACGGTGTCCCAAGCAGGCAATCTCATTGGAGGAGACGGACGCCTGAGCGCCTTGACGTCTCGATTGCGGCGTCGACGTCGGCTCGGGCCGCGATCTGAACACCGGACGGAGCCGTGACGGGACTGGTTGTGGTCGGGGCGTCGCTGGCCGGGGTGCATGCCGCAGAGGGACTTCGTCGGGCCGGCTTCGACGGCCCGATCCACCTGGTCGGTGCCGAATCCCATCGACCGTATGATCGCCCGCCGTTGTCCAAGGACTTTCTGACCGACGAACAGGTCGATGAAAATCGGTTGGTACTGCGACCGGTGGCCGAGGACGGCGCCCTCGACCTCACCTGGCATCTGGGCACTCGGGCCGTGGCTCTGTCGAATGACCACGGCAACGTCGAGCTGTCCTCGGGGGAGACTCTGGCCGCCGACGGGGTGGTCGTGGCCACCGGATGCCGTCCCCGCCGGCTGCCCCTCTCGACCTTCGAGGGCCGGGACCAATCCGACGTCGACGGCGTGGTGAGCTTGCGGACGCTGAACGATGCCCGGGAGCTACGACATCGCCTCCGGTCGGCCGACGGCCCGGTCGTCGTCTGCGGGGCCGGCTTCATCGGGGCGGAGGTTGCGGCCAGCGCCCGACAGCTCGGATGTGAGGTGGTGATGGTCGAAGTGGCCGACGCCCCGCTGGCCCGGGTGCTGGACGCCGAGGCCGGGATGGCCGTGGTCGACCTTCACCGCCGTCACGGGGTCGACGTGCGCCTCGGTGTCGGTGTCGATCATGGACACACCGACGGCGGCCGGTTGACGGCGGTGACCTTGTCCGACGGCACGGAGCTGGCCTGCGCCGTGCTGGTGGTGGGAATCGGCGTGATCCCCAACACCGAGTGGCTGGAAGGCTCCGGCCTCACCGTCGGTTCCGGCTCCGACGACGGCGTATTGGTCGATGATCGATGTCGGGCCGCTCCATCGGTGGTGGCCGTCGGCGATGTGGCCCGCCGGCCCCATCGTCGCTTCGGAGGGACGACCATGCGGGTCGAGCAATGGGACAACGCCGTGGCCATGGGCGGCTACGGGGCCAAGAGCCTCCTGGCCGCCCTCGAGTGGCGGGGTAACGACGGGGAGGGTGTGGTCGTCGAGCCGTTCGATCCCGTTCCCTGGTTCTGGAGTGACCAATACGATCGCAAAATCCAGTTCGCCGGGATAGCCACTGATGATCCGGAAATCGTCCAGGGGTCGGAGGGCGACCGGCAGTTCGTTCGGGCCTACTTCGGCGACGAGGACCGAGTCCTTGGAGTTCTGGCCTGGAATCGGCCTCGACAGGCAATTATCGGCCGGCAGCTGATCGAGGCCGGCGCCGACCGGGCGACCGTACACGATCGTCTGGGTTGATGGCCGTCGCAGGCGAGCCGGTCGAGGTGGTCGACGACGAGGGTCGGGTCTTGGACATCGTGCCCCGATCGGTGATGCGCCGGCGATCGCTGACTCATCGATCAACGTATGTTGCGGTTATTGGCCAGGACCTGGAGCCGCCCCCATCCGCCGGCCTGCTCGCTGCCCTCGACAACGCGGCCGGCGAGTACTCGGAGACCGAGCGGCTGGACATGCTCCGCCGCCGCGGATTGGGCGGTCACAGTCGCCTCGTCGTACACCAGCGAGCGGGCTGGAAGGACGTCAACCCCTCGTACTGGGACATCGCTTTCGGTGGGGTGTGTGGTGTAGGTGAGACGTGGTTGGAGTCCGCCTGCAGGGAGTTGGTCGAGGAGGCCGGGTTGACAACGCCCCTGATCGATCTCGGGTCGGGTCGTTACACCGACGACCACACCGACATCGTCGCCCGTTGCTTCGTGGCCGCAACCGAAGACGAGCCGACATGCCCCGACGGTGAGGTGATCGAGCTCGACGTCATCAGGCTGGGTCGGCTCGACGAGTGGCTGTCCGGGCGTCCGGTATGCCCCGACTCGGTGGCCCTGCTGGGTCCGATCCTGCGCTCGATCGGCCGGCTGTAGCCGGCGTCGATCAGGCCGGGGGGTCGATTTGATCCTCCCGCCCCGGGTGAGATTCCCCACCAAAGCCGGGGTGTATTTCGAGTTCGTTATGTTCCACCGCCGTCCCGTCGGCAACGGCTAGGGTTCGCACCGTCGGCGGACCCTATCGGCGGAAAACCAAACGCTCTGCGGCCCCAAGGTCTATCTGAGCCTGTGAACACCGAATCCGACCAGCGAGTCTGTGAAAGTACCGTACCCATGAAATCCGCGTCCAAGTCCGTTCTGAAGCCCGTCACCGTCAAGCCCTCTCTCCGGCCTTCGGCCTCGGGCGACGACGAGGCTCGATCGGGGGCGATCGGCGCCCGCCATCAGGCATTCGGATTCACGGTGTTCGGGCTGTTGGCCCTCATCGCCGCAGTGTTGTATTCCCGATGGGATCCGGGGGATCCCGGTGGTCGCTGGTTCTGGATCATCGTCGGTCCGATCGCCGGCTCCGCCGCATTGTTCCAGGCCCATCGTCGTTTCTCCGGTGTCGGTGCCGACCGCGACGCCAGTCCGTACTTCGGCTTGTTCGGCGGCGCCGTCTTCGGTTCGGTGGTACTTGCCGCCAGCACGGTCGAAGGCTGGGTGCTGACCGGCATCTTCTTCTCCGTGGCTGCGGTGCTGACCTTCATGGCTCGGGTCGAGCGAAGCACGATCGGCATGACGGCCGCGCTGTCAGTGGCCATGCTGGCCGCCGCAACCGGGGCGTCGGGCCTGGAGTCCTCGGTCGGCTGGGCCCTGACCGCAATCGGTCTGATGTGGATCTCGGCCGCCGGTGCCCTCCGCCTTGCTCGACCGACAGCCGAGCCGGCAGGCTGATCCCGGTCCTCGGCACCTCTGGGGCCGCGCTCTCGGGGACGAAGCCGGTCATCGAGTTCCTGTTGGCAGCGATTTCAGTACCCTGAATACATGGCTGACAGTGCGAACGACACGCGGCACCGGACGGGACCGGGCAATCGAATCGAACTGGGAACCCCGTTTCCGCTCGGAGCCCAATGGCCAGCCCAGGATCCCTTCCTTTTTGTAGCCCACCACCGCGACCACTACCCGGCCGGTACATCCGGCCTTGGTCCGAACGCCGATCTCTCCGGGCGCCCGCTGGGTCACGACTTCGGTGACATCGACGGCTGGAACATGTACCACGGCACCTCCGTGCCCGGTTTTCCCCAGCACCCCCACCGTGGTTTCGAGACCATCACCTACCTGCGCCGCGGCTTCGTTGACCATTCCGACTCCCTGGGGGCCACGGCCCGGTTCGGTCCTGGTGACGTGCAGTGGATGACGGCCGGTTCCGGGGTGGTGCACGCCGAGATGTTCCCGCTGTTGAACCACGACGAGGCCAACCCGTTCGAGCTGTTCCAGATCTGGCTCAACCTGCCGGCGGCCGACAAGATGGTGGATCCCTATTTCACCATGTTGTGGTCGGAGCAGACACCCCGGGTCACCGTGGGGCGGGGTCCGGTGGAGGTGACCGTGCTGGCCGGCAGTCTTTCGAACCGCGAGGGTGGTGGCAACGTGCGGGGCCAAACGCCACCTCCGAACTCCTGGGCCGGTCGGGCCGGGGCCGACTTGGCCATCTGGCAGCTCGATTTCCCACCCGACTCGGAATGGATGATGCCCGCCGTCTCGGCCGGGGTCAGGCGAACACTCTACGTGTACCGAGGCGACGGCTTGATCGCCGCTCCGGTGAGCGGGGGCGGACCCATCGACAGCTCCAACAAAGTCGTGTCCGGCGGTCACGGCATCGAGCTGCCCGAGGTGCCGATCCGCCTCGTCGTCGATGGACTGTCCGGCCCGAGCTTCGCCATGTTGCTCCAGGGTCGGCCCATCGCCGAGCCCGTGGCTCAATACGGCCCCTTCGTCATGAACGACCGGGCCGGAATCGAGCAAGCGTTCATCGACTACCAGCGGACCGGTTTCGGGGGTTGGCCATGGGCCGACGACGCCCCGGTTCATCCCGCCGAGGCCGGCCGTTTCGCCGTGCATGCCGATGGTCGCCGAGAGCAGCCGGACTAGGCGGCGGCAGGGCCTCGGTCTGCGCCCCGTTCCCTCAGGCGGCGGGGACCATCCACGCCAAATAGAATGACCCGACCACGACCCCGAGTGACAACAGGGCGATGACGGTCCCCCAGAACCAGTAGGGAAGTACCAGGACGTTGGCGATCTCCTGGGTGTCGGAATCGATGACGTGGCCATCGCGACGGAAGTTCCTGGTGAACATGTAGTCGAGGGTTCCCCAACAGGCCAGACAGAACTGGATGCCGATGAGCTGGGCCAGGAAGATGCGAACCCCGGGCGGGGCATAGACGGCGATGGGAGCCAGCACGGCGGCGATCGAACCGAGTGAGAGCCAGCCGAACGCATTCCTGACCACCGTGATCAGTGAGACGGCGACGGCAATGGCCAGGCCGGTCAGGACCCACGGCGCTGTTTGCTGGCGGGATCCCAGCACGATGATCAGGCCTCCGGCCAATGCCGGACCGAGCAGCCCGCCGGCCGAGACGATCGCTCGACGGGCACCCCAGATTCCTGAGGAGTAGGCCTGACCGCCGAGGCGGGGGTTGACCTCGAGGCGGCGGAAGCGCCCGCCGACCATCACTGCGGCCACTCCGTGGCCCATCTCGTGGGCCCAGGTTCCGAGCAGGGCGAAGGGATAGAGCAGATTGCGGCCATAGGGGAGTCGGGGAAGCAGAATGCTGGCGCCGACGGCAAGCCAGAAGAGTGTCATCAGCTGGCCTGCACCTGGATCCACCAGGTCTTCGATTGCCGTGCCGAGGTCGGGCTCGGTCGCTCCCACGAGGGCAACCCCGCTTCGTCGTACCGCAAAGGCCGTGGCCATCATCCGGCCAACTCTAGTGCCGTCACATCGGCCCAATGGGACACGTTCGGCCCCCAAATCCCGGTGGAGAACCGTCGCAGCACGGTAAGCCTGGGGCCGCCGGCAAGAAAGTTGGGCTTGATTGCCCTCTTGTTCAGGGCTGGTTGGGAAAATGGGCCCGGTAGCCCTGGTCAAGCCGTCATCGATGGGTAACAATGAGTTGGTACCGAATGACCACACCAACCTCGGCGTGGCGATCGATCTCGGCATCGATCGTCGTCCGGAAAGGATGTCGATGTCTTCACGTACCCGCTCCAATCGGCTTCGCAAGCCGGGAGCAGCATCGGTCCACCGACCCGCTCGATTCGATCGTCGCATCGAACACCGCAGAGTCCGGCGGGCGGCTCAGGTCGAGCTTCGCACCCTGGCCGAGCCGGAGGACCATGCGCTACCGCTCCCGGTGAACACCTCAAGGAAGAGCGATCCTCTGGATCGTCCCGAACCCGAGGTCGAACGGCGGCGCTTCAAGGTATGGAAGACCAAGGGCTGGAAACGTCGCTCCATTGAGCGGGCCCAGCGGGCGCAGGCCTATCGACAGTTGGTGAAAGGCCTCTAGGCGCCTGCTGACCGGTACATGCCGGACTTCCCGTAGCCATCTGCTTCACCACTCTGCGTCCTCGATTCCGCAGCCGCTTGCGGCGGAGCGTCTCACGAGCTGCAACGGAACCCGCGTCCTTGATTGGTTGGCACCTAGCTCGGAAACTCTCAACGGGCATCACTCCGTGGTCGCCCAGCCCGGGCGGGCGGCCTCCACGGACTGAGCGTCTGCGGTCGGGTCGAACCCGTCGGAATGCGATGACGGGCGCCGACTCGCGGCATGGAACGAACGAGGCTGATGCTCGGTCGACACCGATCGAGGGTCCATCGGTGGGTGTCGTGCGTTCTCATTTCCTCCCGGTAGGTCGTGATCGGGTACGGTAGATTCGAATCGAGAGGTGCCGGCGGCGGTTGGGGTGATTGCAGTCTGCCGGGTCGTCGTGGCGAAGAATCCGAGGAGCCGATGTCCGAGCCGAGCTGGCTGGCCGAAGAACCCCACAATCCCAAGTATCCACTCTGGACCCGCGCCGTGGTAGGCGAGATGGTTGTCGATCCGCCGTCTCCCCTGGGGTGGACGATGTTCTGGGATCCGTGCATCTCCTATGGCTGGGGTGATGCCCTGACCAGCCGTTTCGGTTTTGACGAGGAGGATCTGGCAGGCGCTCATCCACCGACGGTTGCCGCCTTCGGCGGGCATCCCTACCTCAATGCGTCGATGATTCGAGTGTTGGGCCATCGAATGGCCAACCTCGGTGTCGATCAGCTCGAGTCGCTGATCATCCCGGGAGCAACCCCACTGCCTCCCTACCGGCACGAGCCGTGGCACGACCCTGAACCGGTGACGGCCAAGATGCTGAACCAGTGGTTCCGCTGGGTTCTGGAGAGCGGCAACCAGATCGAACTGGAGCAGGCCTGTCATCGAGTGGACCAGACCCTGGCCGATCGGCCGACGTACGGCGAGCTGACCGACCTGGAGCTGGTGCACTACTCACTGTCGCTGCAACCGATCGGTCGGATGGCGTTTGCCCAGCACGTCAACCAGACCCTTGCGGCCCGAATCGGTCCCCGCATCGTGGGTGATGCCTGCGTGCAGATGGGCCAGCCAGCACACACCCTGCGGCTGCTGAGTGGGCTGGGTAGTGTCGACCCGGTCTCGCCCACACTGGCCCTGTGGGAGCTGTCCCGGCTGGTCCGGTCGTCGCCGGGGCTGCGCCGTTTCTTCGACCAGGGTCTCGACGGACTGGATCGGGTCCTGCGGCATTCGAATCAGCCCGAGGCCTACGCCCTGATGGCCGGTGTGAATTCGCTGGTCTCCGCCGTCGGCTTTCGAGGCCCGAACGAGTGGGATCTTGCCTCGCCCACCTGGGACGTGGCCCACGACATCGTCTTGGCCCTGATCGGATGTATGCATCACTGTGGTGACGAGCTGGCCCCGAGGCAGCGTCGCCGTCACCTCGAAGCCGATCGTCAACGTCTGGTGGAGGAGATCGCCAACGCCCTCGACGACGAACGCCGCCCCATCTTTCTCGCCGCAGCCGAGTCGTCGGCTACGTTCATCCGCGGGCGGGAGCGATCACGAAGCGCGGTCATGCAGGTGTTGCACCGCATTCGGTCGGCGATCCGGGAAGTTGCGGTTCGGGGGGAGCGTCGGGGTGATTTCGCCCGACGCAATGACATCTGGATGCTGACGGCCGAGGAGCTGGAGTACTACGCCGACGGCGGACTGGCCGACGTGCGCCACCTCACCGCCCTGCGCCAGGCCGAGTACGAAATGGTACAGCAGCATCCAGTGCAGCTCATCGTGTCCACCGGCAACGATCCCGACTGGACATGGAGCGACGGTCGCGCCGGCCGTCGGGCCGAGGTCCACGCCATTGACAACGACCGCCGGCTGGAGCCGGGGGACATCATCCTCGGTTCTCCCGGAAGCCCGGGAATGGCCCGTGGTGAGGCCCGGGTTATCGAGACCGACGCCGATCTGGCCGAAGTCCGACCCGGCGACATCATCATCCTCGCTCGGCCCTCGCTGGTGGCCACACCGCTGTTCGTGGCCGCCGGCGCCGTGGTGACCGACGTCGGCGGCACCTTCACCCATGCCGTGGTGGTGGCCCGGGAACTCGGGACCCCCATGGTGGCCGGGGCTCATGGAGCCAGCGAGCGTATTCCCTCCGGCGCCATCGTCAATGTTGACGGCCTGACCGGTGTGGTCTCGGTCGAGTCCCCGAGCCCGTTAGCCGACGAGGTGGGGTTGACTCACCCAAGCGTGGCTTAGGCAGCGATCATCGAGCCGGCCCGGCGACCACTGGGCCCAGATGCCGGCGACGGCCCGACGGGAGTATTCGGTCCACTCCAGGGCGTCGGGGGCCGAGACCCGCCGAACCGTTTGCACGATGCCGCCTTCGAAAACCTTGTAGCCGGCCCACACGCCGGGCCAGTCCTTTGTCGATGCCACCTCGGTGACTCGGACCGACCCATGATGACGGGCCCGGTTTCGATGGGTGTGGCCCGAAGTCACCAGCACCGGGTTCACCAGTCGGTCGAGCCGGTCGAGGAAGTCCGTCGACTCCGGAGCGGCGATCCCGGGCGGCCAGTGGCGCGGAATCCGGCCGGGCTGGAGCTGCTGGTGGATGGCCAGGAACATCGGCCGATCGGAGTCGGTCGCCGCCTCGAGTACGTCGGAGGCGATTCGGGCCGTCGACCCGGTGCCCTTGCCCGGTTTGGCGGTGTCGGCGGCCACCACCCGCACCCCCGGCAGATCGACGGTGTCGACCGATCGGGTGAAGGCCAGCCGTCGCCGGCCGACCGACGGCGGTATGACCCGACCACACGCGTCGGGATTGCGGTTGCCGTCCAGGTCGTGGTTGCCGGGAATCAGGAGCATCGGCAGTCCGGGGAACTCGTCGACGAGATCGCCCAGTTCTCGGAAGCTCTCCTCGGTTTCGTGGTGCACGGTGTCGCCCTTGATCACCAGCAGATCGGCGCCCCATGCCACCGCATCGGCGATGGCGCCATGGGCACACCGTCGGGGATGGGGAAGCGTGTGATCGCCACGCTCGGTCATGGTCTTGAGCAGACCCCATCGGGTCGCTCCGAGATGAAGATCGCTGATGGTGGCGATGCGGGCCAGTTCCTGGCCCGGTGGGCGAGTCAGTGTGGTCACACGATGGGTGCTGACACCGGTGCGACGTCGAACTTCGATGGTGGAGGTACCCGGTGGCAGATTGTCGACAACGATCGAGCCGGGGCCACCGTCATGATGGATCTCGATGGTGGACAACGACGGGGTTCGGGCCGTGATCGTCACCGGCCCGGGCGGTAGCCGTCCCCATGTCACCTGGGCCGACGAATCGTCGACTGCCCAGACGGTGATCGGCGAATGGCGAGTGGCGAAGATCATGGTGGGGAATGATGGGCTCAACCAAGGAGGAACCGGCTGAGCAACTCCGATTCCCGTTGCCGGAGTGACACCTCCACTCGCTGCCGCTCCAGAATTTGTTGCAGCGTGCGTTGACCCGACGGCACGGAGTGCTGGGAGAAGAAGCCGGCCACGGCCTCTCTATCGGCTTCGGTGTCGAGGGCATTAATCCCCTCCAGCATGCGCACGATCAGGCTCGAGGCGAATGTGTCGACCAGGCGGTCCCAATGTTGGGTGATGAACTGCCAGGTTCGGTGGCCACAGTGCTCGTTGAGCAACGCACGCCGGAGTAGGAACGGTGCGTTTTGGGTCCGGACCGAGCCGTCGAGGATGAGACCGTAGACCTGCTCCACCAGGGCGGGGTCGGGGAAGTCGGTGAGAGCGCCAAGATAACGAAGCTCGGACTGGGGGGTGGTGGCCGCCTTCCATGCTCGGATGAAGTCGTCGAAATCGGCCTCGTCACCGCCGGCGGCAACGACATCGATGGCCGCCGCCAGCAGCGAGGAGTCCACGAGTTCCGGATTCCGTAGTCCGGTGGCCGATGCCCGTTTGGCCTCGTCCTGGATGTCGGGATCGTTGGCGACGACGCCGAGGCCTCGAACCAGGTCGGCTCGGAGCTGGCGCCGCCGATCATCGTCATCGGGGCCGGGGCTGAGGCCGAGACCGGCCAGCGCCGGGGCCAGGGCGTCGTGGGTGATCTCCTCCAGCCGCTCCCGGGCCTCACCGTCAACCAGTCGTCGCAGACGGGAATAGCCGCCGATGAGTCGCTGCCAGACCGATCGATCGGATTCGCCGGTCATGGCCTCGAGCAGCGTCAGAAACGAGGGAGTGGTTGTCTGACCGGCGAGGACGGCCGACCACGTATCGTCGATGAGAGCGTACCGCTCCACCGGGTTGAGGTGATCGACGGCGACTGCGGCCAGTGCCTCTCGATGAGCGTCGGGGTAGAGGACTCGATAGAAGCCTGAGCCGGACGAGTTGACCACCAACGGGTGGGCCGGATCAATCCCCTCGATGGTGGCGGGGTCGGTGTCGAGGAGCAGTCGTTCCACGCTCGGCCCGGCCGGCTCGCCGGACGATCGGTCGCCACCGTGCTCTGGATCGGTTGCGATCCGCCGGTAGGACACGGGGACCATCCAGTACTGGTTGTCGGACCGGTCGGCGCCCTGGAACCTCATCCGATGCTGGGTCAGCTCGACCCTCGCCCCACCGGTGGTGGGCGAACCGTCGGCCGGGTCGGTCACGACCACCTGGGGATAGCCGCCCTGGAAGATCCAACTCTCCATTATCTGGCGAACCGGTTCGCCGGTCTCGGCTTCGACGGCATCCCAGAGGTCGGCCGTGTCGGCGTTCGCGAACTGGTGCTCGACCATGTAGCGCCGTATGCCGTCTCGGAACCGATCCTCACCCAGGTACTGCTCCAGCATGCGTACGACGGCCGCTCCCTTCTCGTAGGTCAGGACATCGAACATGCCCTCGGCATCGACCGGGCTGATCACCTCATATTCGATGGGGCGGGTCGAGGCCAGGGAGTCGGTGGCGAAGGCCTCGGAACGGGACAGTCCGAAATCGGTCCATCGGTCCCATCCCGGTCGGAAGGCGTCGGTACAGCGCATTTCCATGAAGGTGGCGAAAGCCTCGTTCAGCCAAAGGCCGTTCCACCAGCTCATGGTCACCAGGTCACCGAACCACATGTGAGCGATTTCGTGGTTGATGACGTCGGCCGCCCGTTGTAGCTCGGGCTGCGTGGCCTGATCGGGGTCGATAAGCAGCAAGGCCTCGCGGAACGTCACACAGCCCAGATTCTCCATGGCCCCGAAGGCGAAGTCGGGGATGGCCACCAGATCGAGCTTGTCGCCGGGGTACGGGAGCCCGAAGTAGTCGGTGAAGTAGGTCAGGGCGAACGCGCCGGCCTCCAGGGCGAAATCGGTGAGTGCCCCCTTGCCGGGGACGTGCACGACCCGAAGCGGGACACCGCCCACATCGATGGGCTCGGTCGTTTCGATCGGACCGGCCACGAAGGCGACCAGATAGGTGCTCATCACGATGGTGGGGGCGAAGCGCACGGCAACCCGGCCGTCATCGAGCGAAGTTCGGGAAACCTCCGGGGCATTCGACACCGCCTGGTGATCGCCGTCGATGATCAACTCGATCTCGAAGCTGGCCTTGATCGCCGGTTCGTCCCAGCAGGGGAAACACTTCCGGGCGTGTGTCGCCTCGAACTGGGTGGTGATCAGTTTGGCCGGCTCCCCGTCGGCATGGCTGAAGTGGCTGACATAGGGTCCGACGAGCTGCTCGTTGCATCGCCCGTGGAATTCGATGGCGAGTATGAGTGGACCGGGCTGGAACCGCCGCTCGGACCGGAGGGTGAGACGCTCCCGCTCTTCGTCCAACTCGACGTCGCAGGTGGTGGTGTCACCGTCCTGGCTCGCCGTGGCCGCCGTGATGGTCAGATCCTCACTGTTGAGCGTGAATTCACTGGTCGCGTTGCCGGCCTCTGCGTCGATGACGACCCGACCGGAGAACGTCTCGGATTCGTGATCGAGTTCGAGACGGATCGTGTACGCGGACGGACGGACGGTCGTGGGTAGCCGGTACTGATCGCTGGACACCTGCCCGATCGTATCCGTTGGGCCGGCTCTTGGGTGTCCAGGTCCTGGTGCCAGGAGGAACGGTCAGATTCCGGCCGTCGGGCGCGCTTGTGTGGGCATGACCCTCGGCCGTCCCCTTCGTTCCTCCATCTGTCCCCGGCTCCGTCCGTCCGCAGTGATCCGACTCACCGACCGATTCGCCTCCCCACGAGAGGCCGTGATCGGCTGGAACCCCGGCACCGCCGGCTTCGAGGCCGCAGTTGCCGTGTTCGACAGGGCTCCGAACGCCGCTTCCGGCCTCGGCGCCGGTGCCGGCCAGCATGATGGTTGGATTCTGGGATCACCGACGCCGTCAGTGGCGCCGACGGTGGTGATCGTGGGTCGCGAACCGAGCGGCGACGGTGCCTCGGTACCCGTCGGGCACGGCACTGTCGGCCCTGAGGTCGCAGCGGGGCCGCGAACCCTGTGCCTGACCGTCGACTCGCTTCTCGACGCCTTGCGGTTCGAGGGATTCCGATTCGATGTCGCCGCCACCGAACGGATGTCGAAGTTGGCCGACCAGGCGGAACACTGTAACGGGCCGACGGTGCTGCGTGGACGGACGTGGATTGCCGCCGGCAGCCCATGGATTCGCCTTGGTTTCGAACATCCCTTCCTGCCTGGAAGTCACACCATCTTCAAGCGGCGGTCCTGTGGCCGGCTCGACCTGCTGGGACCGGCGAGGCGCATCATCGAGTTGTGCTGGACCCAACGGTGGACCCCGGTCGAGCGGGACCTGGCCTTGACCCTGGCCCTCGATGTCCTGGCCGACGCCCGAGGCGAGTTCTGTTTCTCGGCAACCGACGTCGCTCACTGGTGTCTCTCCGGTCGTGCCATACCGGACCGGGTCGGTGCGTCCCCGAGATCCCGTTCGTCATCGGAGTCGAGCCAGCTTCGCCTTGCTCTCGAGCCAGGCCGAAGGCCTGCAGATAGGAGCGAATAGAACCAGTAATAGCTTTGGCCAATTAACGTCAAGAAGGTTGCTCTATTGTTGTAATATCAACGTAAGGCATATGCCTATTTGAGCGGATCCCATTCACTACAATACTTCACGTCATGAGTTCACGATCCAAGTCCGCCGAGCAGCGAGAGCGAGCCGATGGGTCGACTGGCCAGGCCCCGGTTCTCGATCTGAAGGCTATGGACGACGGGATCGCGTTGCTCAGTCGGTACTGGCAACAGCTGGCCGACATGGAATCGACCTTGGAGACCACGGAGTTCAAATCCCGCACCTCCCGCAGAACACCCTCGACGGTCGACGATTCGCTCGACTAGTACCGCGTCAGGCAACCTTTGCGACGTTCCGGCTTCCAGGACCGCCGCTGGACGGCGTCCTCGTCGCCCCTCTCACGCTCACGATGTGAGGGCCTTGCAAGCAAGGGGGCTCCTGCGTCCTTGCCAGCGACACTCCTGACTCGCCGTCGACACCCCGAACGTTGCCTGACGCGGCACTAGCCCCGATTTTCGTTAGCCGGTGAGGGCTGGGGGTGGGTTGGTCACGCAGCGTGGTTGGAATGCTTGTTGGATTCGTTCGAGGGCTCGGAGGATGGTTCGGGTCCAAGACCAGTCACAGTCGAGGTGCAGGACCCGGGCTTTGGCGCTGAGCTGTCCGGCGACGTGCAGGATCCGGTAGCGGATCGTCTTGGGTGTGGCCCGGCCCATGGATGGGGGCAAGGCGATCGCTCGGGTCCAGGCCAACAAGTCGGTGGCGCACATGGCAGCGAGCAGCCAGGCCTCGTTGGCGACCACATCGGCAAACGGGAGGTTGGTGGCCCCGGTGGCTTTGAGATCCCGGATGGTCTGCTCGGCGGTTCCTCGCTGACGGTGACGCCGTTCCAGGCCGGCTGTGCGACCGGTGCTGTTGGTGATGAACACCTGGTGGCGCCACCCGGTGGTGTCGTCAAAGACCGACAGCTGGGCGCCCGGGTGGGGGCGTTCTCGCCGGGCGATCATCCGCACCCCAGCCGGCAACTGATCTGCGATGAGGTGGGTGAGTTCGGTCACCTCGGCACCCGAGCGTGGTTCACCGTCGCTGTTGCGGGCTGGGGTCCAGTGCTCTTCTTGCACCAGCTCGAGAGCGTGGCGGACGGTTTGGGTGACGGGGTGGCCGATACTGAACTGCAGGTTCCGGGCCTGGCAGTCCTCGATCAGCCACGTGGAACACCCGGCGGTGTCGGTTCGGATCACGATCGTGGTGTCGCCCGGTGCCCGGTCGGCGAAACGGTGCCCGACCTGCCCAACGCTCGGGCAGACTGCGGATCACGTGGTCGAGGAGTTCGACATGATCGGCTGCGGTGTTCGACATGATCGGCTGCGGTGTTCGACCCGGCGTTACCTGGCCGTACGATCCCGCCGAGGACCTCACCACTCTCGGCGACCACTGCGACGAGTGGGTGGTGGCCCCACGTGCCTTTCCAGGTCCCAGCCGAGTCTTGTTTACCGTCGCTGCCAGTGATGATCGTGGCGTCGATATCGACGATCAACGTCGAGCTGGTCGGCCCGGCACCGTGGGCCCACGCCACGGCCCGGGCCCGAGCGCGGGCCTGTCGGATCCCGGCCAGCTCAGCCGAGCTGATCCGGTTGAACCAGTCCCAACGGGTCGTGTTCGACGCTGCCTCGGCGAACAGCCCGCTACGGGAGAGTCCGGTCACATCCGACAGACACGACGCCCCGTCGGCCAGGCCGATCACGACCTGGGCATAGCCGTCACCAGGGTCCAGACGCCGCCGCGACCACGACCCGAACACCGTGCGGAGCCCTACGGTCAGGCCGGTCGCCTCGGCCATGTGATCCAGCACGACCAGCCCGGCACGCGAGACCAGACCCTCCCCTTCTGCGGTCACTTTCGTGGCCGGATCAGACTGCTAGCATCAACCATGACAAGCCCTTCGCTTCTCGAAAATCAGACTGGCTTCGAACACCACTGATCTTCGCAGAACGAAGGGCTTTTCGCGAACCGACCCTCAAGCCCTACCGAAAATTCGGGCTAGTATCGCTTGGTGGCGTGGGTGTCCATGATCACGTCAAGTTTGGGCGACGTTTGGCCGGCGGCCGAACTAGGGTCGGCGAGCACCGTCTCGCCGTACTAGGGTGTCGACAGGCCGGTTCCCGGGTTCGGTCGCGCTACGATCGTCCTGACGTGTTGGTCGGATCGGCCGGCATCCCCAGGGTGCATTGTGACCGGCGATTTCCGACAAAGGCGGGTACTCGACATGCTTGATGAAGGCGCCGTCAGAGCCGATGGACCGCGACCAGGGCCGGCTGTGATCCCGGCCGGCGATGGTCGGAGAGCTGCGGCCCTGGTCCGGCTCAAGGATCGGGTCGATCAACTCGATCGTCATCGGGAGGGCGCCGATCCTGTTACCATGCCCCTGCCGAGACCCGTCGGCCCACGGTTCGGCGACGATTGTGGTCTCGGCGATGCCGGGGTGGTCCAGGAGCGCCGGTCCGGAGCGGGCCTCGATCGGGCGATGCAGGAGGCGATCGGCGCCGAAACCGATGTCCCGGTTCACGTCGTCCTCCTTGGGCATGTCGAGGTTCGTCGCCTCGGCCACGTGACCCCGCAGCAGCAGGCCCTGATTTGTTTCCTCGCGCTCCGTCCCGGCGCCGGCCGGGAGGACATTGTCGGAGCGCTATGGGACGGTCGGGCCATTTCCGAAAGCCGATTTCTCAACCTGATTGCCGAGACTCGGGCCGTGGTCGGTTCCAGCCGACTCCCGCCGGCCGGCAATGGTCGGTACTCGGTGGTTGGGTTGACGGTTGATGCCGACCTGCTGACCGAGGCCGGCCGGCGGGCCGATCAGGCACGTCGGTCGGACGACCCACACCAGGAGCGGCGCTGGCTTCGCCGCGGTCTGTCGCTGATCTCCGGGCCGCTGCTCCGCCCCCCGGGGCGCCGCTATTGGACCTGGCTCGATGACGCCTACGACATCGCGGCCGGGCTCGAATCAACCATCGTGGCCCAATCGGCCCGTCTCGCCGACCTGGCTCTCACCTCCGACGACCCAGGCCCCCGTGATGTCGAAGTGGCCGAGTGGGCCTATCAGCGCTGCCTGCTGGCGATGCCCCACCACGACGATGTGGCCCAGGCGTTGGCCGAGCTCTATCGACGGACGGGACGGCGCTCTGCCGCTCTCTCGCTCCAGCGCAGCCGTTCTCGTTACCACTGACCGTCGTCGGGCTCGGCCATGCTGTGGCGGAATCGGTCGTCAACGTGACAACATGCAGGGCTATGCGTATCGCCGATATGTTCCGGCCCGAGTTGACCGAGCTCAACCGTCTGCCCTCACACACCACCTTCCGCCTCCACTCGAGCTTCGAGTCGGCCGTCGGAGGTGGTCAGCCGGGACGGGCGTCGGAGAGCCCCACGCCGTTGCGAACGACACCCACCTTGGAGTCGGTGGGGGAGTACTCGCTGGATGGGCCGTGGTGGTTCCTCCTGGTCGGCTCACCCCACGACGCGCCCGAGGGCTGGACTCATCCCGAGTTCGATGACGATGGATGGTCGGCGATCACTGTGCCCGGCGTCTGGACCCGTCAGATCGACGCCGATCTACCCCACTACACCAACATCGTGATGCCGTGGGCCGAACTCGATCCTCCGGCGGTACCGGAGGCCAATCCTTCGGGCCTCTACCGCCGAAGCTTCAGCCTGCGCTCCAATTCGGCGGCGACCCGAGCCCTGGGAGCATGGCGGGACGGCTCGGTGTGCCTTCACCTCGGGGGCGTCGAGAGCATTGCCCTGGTGTGGTGCAATGGCCACTTCGTGGGTATGGGCAAGGACAGCAGGCTGCCGTCGGAGTTCGAGCTGGGCCCCTATCTGCGGTCCGGTCGAAACCAGCTGGCGATCATGGTCAGCCGGTGGTCCGACAGCACCTGGATCGAGGATCAGGACCATTGGTGGCACGGCGGTATTCATCGCTCGGTCCTGCTTCGACGGCGACCACCCATCCACCTGGGGGACCTCCATGTCACGGCCGACGCGGTGATGGATGACAACGGCGATCCGACGGCGAGGGGGAGGCTGGCCGTGACCGCCATGATGTCGGGCCGGGCCGATGGCTGGAGTGTTCGATACAGCCTGGCGCGGCCGACCGGGTCGGTGGTTCGGCAATGGGCCCCTGTCTCCGTCGAACGATTCGACCGGGGGGACCAGTTCCATCAACAACTGGCCACCTACACCTACCGGGGTCCGGCGGCCACCCTTGGGGCCACCGTCTCCGGAGTCCGACTCTGGAGCCACGAGAGTCCGTACCGATACCGGCTCGTGGCAGAGGTGATCGAACCCGACGGAACGGTGGTCGAGGTGGCCGAGACGTGGATCGGCTTCCGATCGGTACGGGTGGAGAACCGGCGGCTGCTCATCAATGGTCGCTCCATCATCATCAACGGGGTCAACCGGCACGATCATCATCCCGACACCGGCAAGACGTCGACCGTCGAAGAGATGAGAGCCGAACTGGTGTTGATGAAGCAACACAACATCAATGCCGTTCGTACCGCCCACTACCCCAACGACCACCGACTGCTCGATCTGTGCGACGAACTCGGCCTCTACGTCGTCGACGAGGCCAACGTCGAGTCTCACGGTCGGCTGCGATCGCTCTGCGCCGACGAGCGGTATCTTCCGGCGGTGGTGGATCGGGTTCGTCGAATGGTGATGCGGGATCGTAACCATCCCTGCATCATCGGCTGGTCGCTGGGGAACGAGTCAGGGCACGGGCCGATGCACGACACCGCGGCGGCATGGGTTCGGGCCGCCGATCCCAGCCGCTTCGTCCAGTACGAAGGGGCCATCGAGCAGCGATTCTCGGTCAACGATCCGGGTGACACCGGCCGATCTCAGCAGCCGCCGTCTCGATCCGAGCGCCTGTGCACCGATGTCGTCTGCCCTATGTACGCCCCCATCGATCTCATCGTGTCATGGGCTCGTTGGGCCGAGGACAGTGGCCAGGACGATCGTCCCCTGATCCTCTGCGAGTACAGCCACGCCATGGGCAACTCCAACGGCTCACTGGCCGAGTACATCGACGCCTTCCACCGGTATCCGGCCCTCGGTGGAGGTTTCGTATGGGACTGGCGGGACCAGGGTCTGTCCGCCGTCGATGACGAGGGCCGGCCGTTTTGGGCCTATGGTGGCCACTTCGGTGATGAACCGAATGACGTCAACTTCTGTATCAACGGCCTGATCGGACCCGATGGCGCCCCTCACCCGGCCCTGGCCGAGTTGGCCTGGGCCGCCCGCCCCGTGACCGTTGTCGGGGCCGGGGGCAACCGCCTTCGTGTTCACAACCGGCGGTTGTGGTTGTCGACCAGGGATCTGACCATGACCTGGACACTGGTGGTGGACGGTGTCGAGACTGGTCACGGCGAGCATCAACTCGACCTCGAACCGATGGCCACGACCACCATCACCGTCCCCGGCCTCGCCCCGCAACCCCCAGGATCGGAGGTCGCGGTCAATGTTGCGTGGCTGGCTCCTGGCTCGGAATGGGCCCCGGATGGCCATGTTGTGGCCCACGACCAGATTGTGTTGCGCCGACGGCGTCGGACCAGGCCGCGCCGGCGCGTCGCCCCTGCCGGGTACCACGACGGTGGGAGGGCCGCAGCGGGCACCGAGAAGCCCCGGATTGCGGTCGAAGGCGGTGCCGAGGGTGCGGTGCGGCTGTCAGTTGGTTCTGTGGCGGTTGATGTCGACAGGTCGACCGGGGCATTGGATGGCATCTCGGTGGGCGAGCGATCGGTGGTCATCGGTGATGTCGCTCCCTGGCTGTGGCGAGCGCCGACCGACAACGACGGCGTGGCCCAGGGCTGGATGCAGCATGTGCACGGGGTGCGTCAGCGATGGTTGCGGTGGGGCCTGGAACACCTTGGTGTGATGGTCGGCGCGGCACCGCTTGCCTCTGATATCGCCGAGTGGGCCGATGTGGCCGAACCATGGCTCGGCGATGGTAACGGACCGGTCCGGTGGCGGGTGACATCGGGACGGGTACCTACTGCGGAACTCCGGCGTGTCCGACTGTTTTCGCCGAGCGGGGTGCCGGTGGCACCGCTCGAGTCGGATGGCGGTGTCGAGGCCGACCTGCTCATGCATGACAGCCGGTTGGTTGTCTCGGCCGGCGGTCTTGGCGGTCGGGACCTGCTGGTCGTGCCGTCGACCTGGGACGACCTGCCCCGGGTCGGCCTGCGATTCGAGGCTCCGGCCGACCTACACCGTTTCCGTTGGCAGGGCATGGGCCCGCACGAGAACTATCCCGATCGCCGCGGTGGGTCCTGGCTGGGCCTCTGGCATTCGACGGTCGATGACCAGTTCCACCCCTACGTTGTCCCCCAGGAACATGGGGCCCACACCTCCACTCGGTGGCTGTCGTTGACCGACGACACCGATTGGGGCTGGTCATTGGCGGTCGAGGCCTGGATCGCCGATGATCATGGATCGAGTTGGCAGCCGTCCCGCTTCGGTCCGGTTGTGACCGCCCGGAGCCACCACGATCGGATACTGACCGAGGCCCGGACCCTGGCTCAACTCGAGCGCTCGGCGACCACCGAGCTTCACGTCGATGCTGCCGTCCGGGGGCTGGGCACAGCCGCCTGCGGGCCCGATGCGCTACCCGAGTACCGGGTTGGTGCCGGGGCCTACCTGATCGACTGGCGGTTCCGGGCCGGCATCGACCTCCGCCCCGAGGTGCTCTGACCGCCAGGGCAACGAGCGCGCCGGATTGCAGGCCAGGTCCGGGCCAAGTCAGATGGTTGGTCGATCGTCGGGGACGGCGGTGACCACGACGTTGGCGAGATACGTCCGCCCGGTCGGGTCGAATGATCCGCCACAGGTGATCAGCTGCAGGACCGGCAACCCGTCCTTGCGGAACAGTTCCTCGGCCGGCAGCTGGGTCTTGTCGTATTGGGTGTTGCCCGTGACCCGGTAGGCCAGAACCGATCCGTCCGAAAGTTCGACCTCGACGCGGTCACCGGGCCGGAGCTCAGCCAGATTGAAAAACGCACCAGGCCGGCCGCCATAGTCGACGTGGGCGGCCAGCACGGTGGCCCCGGGGTCTCCGGGGGTGGCGCTGTACTGATACCAGCCCACGGTGTCGGCGGCCGGAACCGCCAGTTGGTTCTGATCGTCGACTCCGACGGCGAGGACCGGCGCGTCGAGAGCGATGTCGCCGATACGAACCGCAACCGGATCGGGTCCGGAGTCGGGTGTGTCATCGACCAGCTCCCCGTTCCGCACGGGTACCCGGCTCACGAAATCGGACCGGGCGTCGTCGACTCCCTGAGGGAGCGGGACCGATTGCGACCGCAAAGCCGTCGATTGCTCATCGCCGCTCGCGCCGTCGGCGGTCACCGCGGCGCCGACGATGGCCAGCGAGATGGCGAGAACCATGACGCCCGAGAGGACGCGTTGGTTCATAGCACTCGACGATTGCGGCGAATCATCAACACACCACCGGCCATCACCATCGCCAGCGTCAGTACGCCGACGAGGTAGAGGTTGCTGAGATCCTCATCCATGCCCAGCAGGTTGCTGTCGCCGGTGGGAATGCCGGCCGGAGCCGAACTCAGCCCGGTGTAGCGTTGCACGACGGCCGAGATCGTTCCGTCGTCGGCCGATCCGATCACGGTCACGGTGGCCACTTCGCCGTCGGCGAGGTTCAAGGTGGTGGGCTTCGTCACCTCGGTGCCGTCGGCGGCGTTGGCCGCCACGGTGTGGGAACCGGCGGCGAGGTCGGTGACGTAGCTTTCACCGTTGCTGATCTCCGAAGCCGACATCGGTTCGCCGTCGATGAGAACCGCCACCTCGGGGCCCTGGGCCAGATGGCGGACCGCGATTCGGCCCTGTCCCGGGCTCAGCGCTCCGAATTCCTCGGCAAAGCCGCTCAAGGTTGGGGTGCCGTTGGCGTCGAGGTGAGCGTAGAGGGAGGCTGGATCGGCGGTGACCGTGACCGATTGGGACAGAACGGCGTCGTCGGTGCGATCGGCCGCAGCCCTAGCCGCACTGTCGGTGGCGGCATAGATGGCCACGTCGTACTGGCCCGGCGAAAGCTTGATCGGTCCGGCGATGGTTCCCGAGGTGAAACCGGGAGCCAGGATCTCTCCGTTGACATAGACATCGACCGGGGTGTCGGGAATGCCGTGAACGATCTGGACCCCGGCGTCGGCCACGTTCAGGACCCCGTCGACGGTGGCCACGGCGTCGACCGTCGACTCGCCGCCGCCGTCGCCCGACGAGGCCGTTTCATCGGCGCTTGCCGACGAGTCGTCGTCACCACTGGCGGCCGTGTCATCGGTGGTGTCCTGACCGGCATCGGTTCCGGTGGCGTCCGTGGCGGTGTCCTCCTCGCTGGCGTCCGTGGCGTCGGTGGACTCGTCGCTGTCATCCACGGTGGCGTCGGCATCCACCGACTCGTCGGCGGCGTCGGTGGTGTCCTCGGTCACACTGGGGGAGGCTGCCTCGGCATCGTCCTCGACGTCGGTGGTTGCCGCCGGGTTGGCCACTTCGGTGCTCTCGTCGTCACCGCTGATGAGCTGCCAGGCGATCAAGCTGAGACCAGCGGCCACGATGGCGCCGATGATGATACCGGCCCGGTTGTTGCGACGGTCGGGTTCGTAGCGGTTCTCGATCTCGACGGTCTGGGCGGCGGGTACGGCGTACTCGTCGGCGGCGGCTGCATCGTCGTCGGCGTCGGTGCTCCAGTCGATGGCGCCCGCTCGTGGGGCGTCGATCTCGGCTTCGCCGGCATCGAGCTCGTCGCGTTCGTACTGGGTGGTGCTCGCTGCTTCCTCGGCGGCAACCTCTTGGTCTTCGCCATCGCCCTCGACTGCTGGACCTTCATCGGAAACCTCGATCGACTCGACGGCCTCGGCCTCCTCGGCGTCGAGTAGCTCGGTGTCGTCGGCCAGGGCGGAGACCTTCTCATCCTCCTCGCCGGCATCGTGGTCGAGGGCCGCATCCTCAATCACCGAGATGCCGGAATCGTCGTCGATCATCGTCTCGATCGACTGGTCCTCGTCGAGCTGATCGGGCTGGGTCGAGCTGGCCTCGTCCACGGCCTGCTCGGCCGTGTCATCGCCGGTGTCGGAGATCTGGGAGGCCAGTCCCAGTCCAGCGGCTGCCACCGCTCCGCCGGCGGCCTCGGCACCGAGCCCGGTTCCTCCGGAGCGGTTACGATCGGGGTCGATGTTGTGGGCGGCCACCGCACTGGGAGCGGTCGAGGCAAGATTATTGGCCTCAGCGGTGGGGATGAAGGCCGGGCTGTAGGTCTTTCGATCGTCACCCAGGGCCTCGGCCAGGATCGAGGCGAATTCCAACGCCGACGGAGGCCGAGCCTCGGGGGTGTCCGATCCCGACCACATGATGAGGCGGCGGACCGAACGGGGCACGTCTTCCAGGGAGTCGCCGAGGGACGCTTCGAGGATCTTGCCCAGGGAGTAGACATCTGACCGTTCCGTGGGGTCGACGCCGTCGAACACCTCCGGGGCGACCCAATGGTGATAGTCGGGCCGAGGTGAACCGCCGAGGCCGAGGCCGACGCCGCTCACCGCCACATCGTCACCAATGACATGGATCTGATCGGGTGACAGGGCGCCGTGGAACAGGCCGCGGAGGTGGGCCTCGTGGAGCGCCCGGGCCGCGGCCTCCGTGATGCCGGCACATTCCTGCCAGCCCAGACCCCTGGGCGGAATCCTGGAGGCCAGGGTCGGCTCGTCGACCACTGGAACGACGGCAAACGGCTTGCCGTCGCTGGCGAAGTCACTGTCGATCACCGGAACCAGGCCGGGCAGATCGGCCGATTGTCGTAGGCGTCGGAGATGGGACCGATCCCATCGGTCCAGGGAACCGATGATCACATCGACAACAGCGGAGTCGTCGGTGAGCCGCAGCCGGTCGAATCCGTTGACCGTGGTTGCCACGGAATCTTCCGCTGTCTCATCCTGTGTAGTCACCATGTACCTCCGCCGAACGCCACGCAAGGCTCGCGCACGCTGAAACTAGCAGCTCTGCGCCCCACATGCAGCGGTCTACGTCAAATCTTGGACTTTGCCACGTCGGCCCCCATCAACTGCCGGGAAGCAGCCGTGCTTCTGGTGCGCCTCGTCCGTTGTCCAATGGAGTCGCCATCCGAAATGACCGCTCCGGTACCGATCGTTCCTGACTCGGACCTACTCTTTATGGTCGGCCGGTGACTTGGCTCGGTGGAACGGATCATTTGGACCAACGACCGCTCAGACCCGGTCGAGGCACAGCCCCAAGTTACCGCTATTGGCGACAGGCGTCGACAACTGCGTCGATATTTTGTCGCCGATCACCCTGGAGGTGTCAGCGCCGAGGGCCCGCCGGAACCGTGGCGGGTTCGTAGCCGGTATCGGTAGCCGTCGCGGCGGCGATCGACGACGTCGGCCACATCGAGGGCTCGGAGGCAGTAGAGCAATTTCCTTGCCTGATCGCGGCTCGGCCCGGTGGGGGGGAGGGCAGGGTGGAGGTCGGATCCGGGGTGTCTTCTGGCGGCGTCGGCGACGTCGGCGGTGGTGAACACCTCGGGCAGGTCGGGGGGAAGGAGGGCGACGAGATCATCGACCGATCGCAGGTCGTGCCATCGATGGAGGGTGCGGAGCCGACGATCCACGGTTCGCCAGCCGCCCCGACCCCGTCGGGCCCCGGGATCGGGCCGCTGTACCGCCTCCACGTCCACCAGGGCGACCCGGACTGCGAAGTTGGGGTGGTCGATCAGGGTCGGGACGCTGACCAGTTCGTCCAGAACGGAGAGGATCGATCCCTTCTTGGGTGAGCGTCTCGGCCGTCGTTCCGGTCGCAGGAGGTAGGTGTTGACCGCCACCGGGTGGACCACCAGCACGCGATGGGTGTCGAGGACGACATCGAGTTTGCGGGCCATCGCCGCGAACGAGCCGGTCTGGATCTCGATCAGCAGATCATGGCGCCGGATGTCCACCACGAAGCGATCGACCGGTACCTCCACCTCGTCGCCCGGTTCGGCCAGTAGGGTCTTCAGCTCGGCGTGAAGGGAGCCCTCGTTCAGGGTGCCGATGTGGGGTTCCCCGTCCCCGGGCTGCCGACGCCCTCCGATTCCATTCACCGGTTTCGCTTGGGGGCTTGGATGTTCACGATCGAGTCAAGTTTCGGCGATGTTTGGCCGGAGGCAAAACTCAAGCCGTCCTCGGCCGTCGGCAGGAGCACCGTCTCGCCGAACACTAGTTTCGCTTGGGGGCTTGAATGTTCACGATTGAGTCAAGTTTCGGCGATGTTTGGCCGGAGGCAAAACTCAAGCCGTCCTCGGCCGTCGGCAGGAGCACCGTCTCGCCGAACACTAGTCCTTGGTGGCCACGGCGTTGGGGGTGACGTTCATCTTGGGCTCGTACTCCGGGGCGGTGACCGGCTCGGCGTTGCCGCTCATGGACGAACGCAGATCCCCGACACAGCCGGGACACGGTCCGTAGAACCGGCCCGAGGTCGGCTTCCGGCAACGGGGGCACTCATAATCGAGATGCTCGCCATGGTCGGCGTCGGGCCGGGAAGGCCGGGGCAGCGATAGCGGAGAATCCATGGTTCGGCTGTCCAATCTGGCGGGTATTGATCCGGGTTATTCCCCGGTCGATGTCGATGGATGTGGGGTGGCATCGTCACAGTGCGACAAATCCCGTGCCAGACTGTAGTCTTGTTGCCAAACGTACTACGACCAGGGGGATTCTCTCGATGGCACAAGTTGTATTGGACCACGTCAACAAGGTGTATCCAAACGGGTATCACGCCATTGACGACCTATCGATCGACATCTCCGACGGAGAATTCCTGGTGCTGGTCGGGCCCTCGGGCTGCGGTAAGTCCACCGCCCTGCGCATGGTGGCCGGTCTGGAAGACATCAGCGATGGTGAACTGCGCATCGGCGAGCGTATCGTCAACGACGTTCACCCCAAGGACCGCGACATCGCCATGGTCTTCCAGAACTATGCCCTCTACCCCCACATGTCCGTGGCCGACAACATCGGTTTCGCCCTCAAGCTGGCCAAGGTGCCGAAGTCCGAGATCGCCGACCGGGTCAAGAAGGCGGCCCATACCCTGGACCTGACCGAGCAGCTTGACCGCAAGCCGGGACAGCTTTCCGGTGGCCAGCGTCAGCGCGTGGCCATGGGACGGGCCATCGTTCGCCAGCCCAAAGCCTTCCTCATGGACGAGCCGCTGTCGAACCTCGACGCCAAGCTGCGTGTCCAGATGCGGGCCGAGATCGCCGGCCTCCAGCGGGCTCTTGGTGTCACCACCCTCTACGTGACCCACGACCAGGTCGAGGCCATGACCATGGGCGACCGGGTCGCCGTGCTCAAGCGAGGCATCCTCCAGCAGGTCGATACGCCTCAAAACCTGTATGACACGCCGTCGAACGTTTTCGTCGCCGGATTCATCGGCTCGCCTGCCATGAACCTGATGAAAGCCCAGATCGATCGTGGTAGCGGGGAAGACCTGGTGGTCCGGCTCGGCGACCAGACGGTTTCGGTTCCTTCCAGCGTGCTGGCCGAAAAGACGAGCCTGGAGAGCTTCGTGGGCAAGCCGGTGGTCGTCGGAATACGGCCCGAGGACATCGAGGACGCTGCGCTGGCGCCCAGCTCCCCCGAAGACCGAAGGGTCCGCTCAACGGCCAAGCTGGTCGAGTCGCTCGGATCCGAGGTCATCATCCACTTCCCCATGGCGGTGGAGCCGTTCGAGATCATGGAGGCGGAGTTCGAGGGCTCCGACGCCGTTGCCCCCACCACCGACGAGACCGGGAAGTTCATCTACGTGGCCCGGGTCAATCCTCGCTCCCGGGTCAGGGTTGGCGATTCGGTCGAATTGGCCTTCGACACGGCTCGACTGCACTTCTTCGATCCAACTGACGGTCACGCCATCCACTGATCTTGGCCACGACGCGTCGTGGCGATGAGTGACAACGGCCAATGGCCGCCGGGGCTTCCGTACCCCGGCGGCCATTGCTGCGTGTGACGCCCGGCAATGGTACGCTGGGCCTCGCTAGGCAGCGGACACGTCGGGGCTTGTTGACCCGAAGAACCCGCTGATCGCCACGGTGCCCGACTCGATCGGGCTCGACGGTCAGCCGGGTGCCAGGGTTACGGCGTTCTGACCGGTCCGTCCGACCCCGGTCCTTGCGGCTAGATTATGCCGTAGGTCACAGATGAACCTGCGGCGGGGCATATGCGCACTTCAGTGGAAATGTGAACGGAGGAGAACCCGAGTGACTGGCACGATGGGCTTGATTGTCGGCTTCGCTGTCGCCACCATCCTGCTCAGCGTGCTGATGGCGGTGGTGGTGCGCCGGGTTCGAACCTCGATGTTGGCCGAACTGGAACGTCAGCACGAGATTGTGGCCGAGCTGCGTCATGAGCGGACCGAGGACAAGGAAACCAATCGTCGACTTCGACATGAGCTTCACAACGCCCATGCCGGCCAACCGCTGAGCGCGGACGACCGCTACGCGCCGATGGGCGGTCTGGACGTCGACACCGCCTACATGGAGCGTGAGGATGCGCTGCGAACGCTGGCCGAGACGCAGCGCCGGTTGGAGAGTGTTCGGGCCCGCTTGGCCGACCGTGAGGCGAAGCTCCGTGACTACCGGGATGCGCTGAAGGAAATCCGGATGTCGCTCGAAGCCCAGGATCGTCTCAGCCGTCTGGTTACCATCACCGACGACGTGCCGACCGCCGGCCAGGGATCAGGGGTGGAATCGGTGGCCGAGCAGCTGGCCGAGTAGGCGATCGCCGCGCCTAGAGGTCGGCACCCAATCGGCAATGGGTCCAGTTTCCTTCACCCGGCTCGACTGCGGCTCACGACCCGAGGCATTGGCGCTCGCCCGGCGTCTGACCGAGGCCGGTATTCGGGTCCAGCTCGTCGCCGCCGATACCGCAGTGCTGGTTCGACACGAGCACGCATCCCAAGCCCGTCGGATCCATCGGGCGGTTCGGACCGGATCCGACCCGTCGACCTCGATGAGGGACGAACCCGGTTCGGGCTGATGTGCGGCCAGTATCGTTGTGGCAGTGATGTCAACGGTCCGGTCCATCGTCCCTCTCGATCGGCCTCCCGATGCCGTGGTTCGAGTACCGGGGTCGAAGAGCCACTCGAATCGAGCCCTTCTCTGCGCCGGCCTGGCGGTAGGAACCAGTCGGTTGAACGGCGTGCTCGATGCCGCCGACACCCGGGCCATGATGGGCGCCATCGATCGGCTGGGGGCAACGGTGGAGCGGCGGAGCGGGCCCGACGATGTCGGATCGATCGAGGTATCGGTCACCGGCGTATCGGTCACCGGCGCCAGTCCGAGCCCAGCCGGTTCCGTCGACCGGGACCACGACCCGATCGAACTCGACCTGGCCCAGTCGGGAACGACAGGACGCTTCGTGCTGGCCGCCGTGGCCGCTCGTCCCGGTCGCTTCCGACTGGACGGTGATCCTCAGCTGCGTCGCCGACCGTTCTCCGAGCAGGTGCAGGCTCTGCGTTCCTTAGGGGCCGACATAGAAGGCGATCGGCTGCCCTTGAGCGTCATGGGTCGTCGGTTGGACGGGACCCGGGTGTCGGTTTCCGGCTCCACCTCCAGTCAGTTCCTGTCCGGTCTTCTGCTGGCCGCTCCGTGCTTCGCCGGACCGGCGACCTCGATCGAGGTCTTCGATGAGTTGGTATCCCGGCCCTATGTCGATCTGACCATTGCCACCATGGCCCGCTTCGGGGTCGACGTCGAGGTCGGGGGCGATCATCGCCGTTTCGTCATTCCCGCCACCGGCTATCGGGCCACCGACATCGACATCGAACCCGACGCGTCGACCGCTTCCTACTTCTTCGCCGCCGCCGCCATGACCGGGGGGCGGGTACGGATCAACGGTCTGGGCCGCTCCACCATTCAGGGCGATCTGCGTTTCGTCGACGTTCTCGCCTCCATGGGGGCCCGGGTCGTGATCGGCGATGAGTACACCGAGGTGACCGGTCCCGATGTGCTTCGAGGGGTGACGGTGGACATGGCCGACATCTCCGATACGGCCCAGACGCTGGCCGTGGTGGCAACCCGGGCCGAAGGTCCGACCCGAATCACCGGAATCGGATTCATCAGGCACAAGGAGACCGACCGAGTCGCCGCTCCGGTCACCGAGCTACGACGTCTGGGAATCGACGCCGAGGCCACCGATGACGGCATGATCATCCATCCCGGCAAGCCCCGGGCCGGTGTGGTCGAGACCTACGACGATCATCGCATGGCCATGAGCTTCGCCCTTCTTGGCCTGTGTGGGCCGGGAATCGATATCGCCGACCCCGAGTGTGTGGGCAAGACCTTTCCCCGATTCTTCCAGGCCGTCGATCAGCTGCGGTAGGGTTGGATCGTGAAAGCCGCAGTGCTCCGCAAGGCCCGCATGGTCGAGATCGTCGACGTCGACGAGCCCCGGGCCGCCGCCGGTTCGGTGGTTGTTGCCATCGAAAGGTGCGGTATCGGCGGTCCCGACCTGGTTGCTTGGAGAACGGGAGAACTGCCGGCCCCCGCATGGTTCGGTCACGAATGGGTTGGTCGGGTGGTGGAGATCGGTCCCGCTTGTCCTCCCGAGCGATTCGAGGGGGAGAGGGTGGTTGGCGCCGTGCCCCCGCCCTGCGGCCGATGCCGCCGGTGTGTGGCCGGGATCGGCTCGATCTGCGAACTCGGGTTGTCCATCATCGTCGGGACCGATCGTTTGGCCGCCGACCACGGGGCCTTCGCCGAGCGAATACGGGTCGATGCGAGGCGGGTACATCGCCTACCGGAAGGCGTTGACGAGTCCGATGGCGCCCTGGCCGAACCGGCGGCGGTGGCGGCTCACGCCGTGCGCCGGGCTCAGCCCTCGTTGGGTGATACGGTGGTGGTGATCGGTGCCGGCACCGTCGGGTTACTGGTGGCTGAGTTGGCTCGCCTGGCCGGGGCCAGTCGGGTGGCCGCCGTCGATCTCGAACCGGAGCGTCAGGAGCTGGCCTGCAGCCTTGGGGCCGACGCCGCATTCACCCCCGGTCGTGATCTGGGCAAGTGGCTGGCCGGCCAGGGTCACGGCCTCGGCGCCGATGTGGTGTTCGAGTGCGCCGGAGCGTCCGACGCGCTGGCCACGGCGGTGGGTGCGGTTCGTCCCGGAGGATCGGTGATCCTGGTCGGCTTCACCCCCGAGACGGCCACCATTTCCGCTCAGCAGCTGCTTCACCGGGAGATAACGGTTCGGGGCTCCTTGGGATACTCGATCACCGACGTCCACCGGGCGCTCGATCTGATGGCCGACGAACGGTATCGGGTGTCGGCTCTCTACGACCGTCTCGTGGGGTTCGGCAAACTCGCCGAGGAGTTCGAGCGTCTCGATCGACGCCGGCCGGCCCGACCCAAGGTGCTGTTCCAACCCGGGGCCTGAGGAGCGACGAGTCCGAGCACCGGTCCGGTCCGCCGGGTGTCCGGGCCACCTCAGACTGGTCCGGGAGCCCCGGCCCAATCAGACTGCGTCGGCTGTGACGGCCAGGTCGTTCAGGAAGCTCTCGACCCAGAACGACACGTCGGTGGACTTGACGACCTCCCGCAGTGCCCGCAGCCGGGTGCGCTGCTCCTCGGGCGACATGTTGACGGCCTCGGCGACCGCTGCCTTGACTCCGTCGATGTCGTAGGGATTGACGGTCAACGCATCCGAAAGCTGATGGGCGGCTCCGGCGAACTCGGAGAGCACCATCGCCCCCGACTCCTCGTAACGGGCGGCCACATACTCTTTGGCCACGAGGTTCATGCCGTCGGCGAACGGAGTGACAAGCATGACGTCGGCAGCCCGATACAACGACATCAGTTCGTCGAAATCCTGGCTCTGGTGAATGTAGTGGACGACGGGAAAGCCGACCCGTCCATAATCGCCGTTGATCTCACTCACCAACTGCTCCACTCGGGCTCGTAGATCGGCGTAGGCGTCGACCTGGTCCCGGCTGGGTTCGGCCACTTGAACCATCGTCACCTGGGAGGGGTGGAGCACACCATCGGCCAGCAGCTCCTTGAATGCACGGAGGCGAACGTCGATTCCCTTCGTGTAGTCGAGGCGATCAACCCCCAGGAGGACGGTCCGGGGGTTGCCGAGCCCGGCCCGTAGGTCACGGCTCCGTTCCTCGATCTCGTGGCTACGGGCCGCGTTCTCATATCGACTGGCGTCAATGCCGATGGGATAGGCGCCGAGCCGGACCTCGCGGGCGTCGTGCTTGAGCCGGTGTTTGCCGTCCACGGTGGCCACCTTGAGGAAGGAAGCCACCCGCTGGAAGTTGGCGGCGCCCCTCGGTGTCTGGAATCCGATCAGGTCAGCCCCCAACATGCCCTCGGCCAGGCGCTCCCGCCACGGAAGCTGGGTGAACAACTCGGCCGGCGGGAACGGGATATGGAGGAAGAATCCGATGCGGAGATCGGGCCGGAGCCGGCGCAGGAAGCCCGGCACCATGTGGAGTTGGTAGTCCTGGATCCAGACCGTCGCTCCGGACTCGGCCACCTCGGCGGTGGCTTCGGCGAATCGCTTGTTCACCGTCCTGTAGCCGTCGAACCAGTGACGGTGAAACTCCACGGGTCCGACTTTGTCGTGATAGAGCGGCCACAGCGTGCCGTTGGACATGCCGTTGTAGTGGTTGTCGAGTTCATCCGCAGTGACGGGAACCGGTACCAGCTTCATGCCATCGACTGCAAACGGCTCGGTACTGTCGGTGCTGTCACTGCCGGCCCAGCCAACCCAGCAGCGGTCGGTACTCTCCTGCAGGGCTGGAGAAAGGGCGGACACCAGACCACCCGGGCTGGTGGCCCACTCGGTGGAGCCGTCCTCGAGTTCGACCCGCCGAACCGGGAGGCGGTTGGCTACGACCACGAGCTGTGATTTCTGGGCGATCACCACTTCAGCGTACTTCGAGCAGGCGGCAAACCTCGGACCGAACAGCGGTCATCTCTCGTGTCGGCCGGTTCCGCACCGGGTTCATCGCCGAGTGAGAGCACCGTCCGGATCCTCGTCCTTCGGCCCCGGACAGCACAGATCACGAGATCATGGTGGTCGTCCCGTCCGGTGCGAGAGTCACGTCGCGGCCCACGGCCTCGGTCGCCATCATCTCGTGCAGCGTGTCGATGTCGGTCACCGAACCCCAGGTACGAGCGCCATCGGGAGTTCGCAACGCGCACGGACCGCGAGTCGGACCGTTGTGATCGTGCATCACGGTATAGGCCTCGATGTGAGCCGTTCCGGCATAGCCCTCGTCACACCGTCTCGGTGGGATCCGGTCGACGTCCGACTGTACGTTGTCCCAGTGGAATCGATCGTCCGGTCCGGGAGAGGAGCCGAAGAGCCCCATGGCATGCTTTGTCAGGTAGCCGCCGTTGGCCGTGACCAGGCCCCGCCCGCCCGTCGTCCGCAGTCGGTCGACCATGGTGGCAATGGAGTGGCCGACGTAGTTGTTGAGCGGTCCTCCGGCGAACGTCAGACCGCCGGTCACGGTCAGATCCCGCTCGGGTCCCAGCCCCAGTTCGGTCGCCGCCACCTGGACCGCCGAGGGAAAGCAGGAATACAGATCGACGGTCAGCGCGTTGATCTCATCGTCGTTGATTCGACCCAGCTCGAACAATCGCCGACCGGCGGCTCTGATGGCGGGTGAGGAGTGGAGATCACGGCGATGGGACACCGCAAGGGTGTCATCGGCCTCGGTACCGGCCTGGCAGAAAATCCATCGATCGGGCTCGACACCCCAACGTCTGGCCTGTCGGACCGAGCACACCACAACCGCACTGGCCATATCGACGTCCCAGTTCGAGTTCATGGCCTTGGTGTAGGGGAACCCGACCATGCGGTTGGTGGGCGTAGGGTCACGAATCTCCTTCTCGGTCAGCCGCTCCCGCCGCCAGCTGTAGGGGTTGTCGACGGCTACCCGGTTGAAACCGGTCCACAGCCGAGCCAGACGATCACGGTGTGCCGCCAACGACTCGCCGTTGCCCGCTCGAAGAGCCGACTCGAAAAGTGGATAAACCACGATTGGTTCATCGATGCCCCGTTGCTGCTCGAATGGGGTCGACAATGCCAGGTCGTCGCCCCACAACTCGGCCCGGGGGATGTGGTCGTCGCTGCTGGTCACCAGCTTCACCCCGACCCGGCGTAGGCGGCGTCGGGTCCATATCGCCTCTCCGCCGGTGAGAACAGCTGCATCGATGCTCCCGTCCTGGATTCGACCGCAGAGTCGGTTGAGGGCGATCTGCGGTGCCTGACCGCCCATCGAGGTGACGGCGGCGATCGCCGACGGCGCTCCGATGCGGTCGGCTACCAGCCGGCCGGGGTTCCGATAGCTCCAGGCGCCCTGCACGACGACGATCATGGCAAGGTCGGCGGCGCCGTGTCGTCCTTGGATGAAACCAGCGTCAACCAGCGCATCCTCGACCGTCTCGGCCATCAGCAGGCCGGGCTCCAGTGACTGCATCGGGTCGGCCGGTTTCTGCGTGCGCTGGGCCACCCCGACGATTACCGGTGCGCAGGGATCGGGGCTCATGGTTCGACCACGCTACCCAGCCGGCGTGCGAGGCCGAGAATCGGGCCGATGCGTCGGCGACAGAGACTGACCGACATGACCTCGGTCCGATATCGATCCCGACGCAAGGCCCGCTACGCTTGGACCCGGTGGAGAACAACAAGTCGAGTATCGGGCGGCCGAACGGGGTGAACCAACGCATCGGGCGGCGCATCGCCCTCTTCCTGTCCGGCTTTCTGGCTGCGGCGATCCTGCTGACCGGGCTCGGCGCCACCGCCTCCGCATCCACCGGCGCCGCGGTCGACGGACTGGTGCCCGATGTGACCGCTGTGGTCGACGAATCGAGCGACGTCGACGATGAATGGCTGGCCGTGGCCCGGAACCGGCTCGAAGCCATCGACGGTG
>JAHEJM010000176.1 GCA_024638815.1 Acidimicrobiales bacterium
CCTAGTGGCCATCGTGTCCACCTTGCCTGCCCCCCACCCGGCCGTGTCGGGGGTGGAGCCGTTACATCGGGCGTCTAGGGCGAAATGGTCCCGAACACGGCGGGATCGGGAGGTGGGGGTTTGCCCTGCGGTGACAGCTCGGCCAGCTCGGTCTTGAGCTGCTGCTCGTTGTAGCCCAGGAACAGCAGGCCGGCGATGGCATAGAGGCCCATGCCGGCCAGTCCGGTCAGGCGGATGCCGAGATCGTCGCCGATATCACGGCCGAAGGTGGTCAACAGGGCGAACACCACCACCCCGAAGGTCTGGCTGATCTTCTGGAAGAAGGTGCGAGCGGCGAAGAAGGAGGCGGCCGTGGCGGTGCCAAACTTGATGGACGAGTGCTCGGCGATGTCGGACAGGATCCACTGCGGCAGCACGCTCAACACGGCGAAGCCTAGAGCGAAGATGACGACCACGCCGACGGCCTGAAGCAGATTGGGCAGCGGCAGACGGCCCAGGAGCACGATCAGGCCGAAGTCGGCGGCCGAGATGACGAAGGCGCCGATCACCATTGCTTTGCCGCTGTGCTTCTTGGCCTGGCTGTTGACGAACGGGTAGAGGGAGGTGGCGACGAGGATCATCAGCAGTAGAAGGGGGGCGGCCAGGCCTCCGTCAAGTTCCAGCAACACGGTGACGTAATAGAGCAGGCCGGTCTGGATGATCATGAGACCACCGAAGTAGGCGAACTCGGCCGCTGCGTAGTACCGGAAGTAGGGATTGGACATGATGATCGACGCCATCTCCCGCACCGGCACGGCGGCCGGCTGCGACCGGGCCCAGCGGGGCTCGTCCACCTTCCACACCGGCACGTACATGGCGGCAACACCGACGATGCAGACGATGCCGATGGCGAGCTGCCAGGCTCGGATCGCATCCATACCCGCACCTTCGAATACTCCGGCCAGGAACGGTGACAGAGCAGCCACCACGATGCCGACGGCCCACGCCACCGAGGTCCAGGTGGCCAGATCGAGACGCTCCTCGGCGGTGCAGCCGAGGTCGGCCACCAGGGAAAAGGCCGGGGTCACGTAGGCGGTCAGGGTGACAAACAGCAGGGCCTGGATTGCCAGCAGCCAGACGATGTTCCAACCGCTGACCCCGGTGACCGGGGGAATGAACATGCCGACGGTGGCGAACCCGGCCGGCAGCGCACCCCAGGCCATGAAGGGAATGCGGCGGCCCCGGCGGTGGCCCGATCGATCGGACAGCACGGCGATGATGGGGTCGGTCACGGCATCGGCCAGCCGGCCGACTGCGGCCAGCAGGACCACGGCATTGAGCACCACCAGGTAGGTGGTGTCCGACAACAGCTGTGGCAGCCCGGCGCTCTCCGGCGGCAGGTAGAAGAAGACCAGGACGAGGCCCAGGATGTTGATCAGTACCGACATGCCGCCGTGGCCGAACGACACTGCCGCCACCACCGATCGAGGTAGTCGTTCCTCGCTCCCCCGGCGGAGCGGTGTCGTCGGCGAGGTCTCGGACGTCACGAGCCAAGAGTAGCGGTGCGGGTCGGAACTGTGAGAATTGTCACGTCGGCGCCGGGAGGATCACCGTTGGGGTGCCGCGCACCCCCGGGCCTCAGGAGAGGAGACGCTGCAGGACGGCGACGTCGTGCCACCGGCCGAACTTCCGAGCCACCTCACGCTCGATGCCGACCAGCTCGAAACCGTGGCGTTTGTGGAGAGCCACGCTGGCTTGCTGAGGCCCGGCGATGCGGGCGAAGACGGCGTGGAAGCCTCGGGACCGGGCGGCGTCCACCAGGGCCGCCAGCACGGCCCCGCCCACACCCTGTCCCTGGTGGTTGCGCTCGACATAGACCGAGTCCTCGACCGAGGTCCGGTACCCGGGGCGATCGCGGTAGAAGCTGAGACTGCCGAACCCGGCGATGGTGCCGTCGATCTCGGCCACAACAACGGCCAGCCCGCCGGAGCGGGCGGTGATCCAGTGGGCCTGTTCGTCGACGGTGCGGGCCACCATGTCCATGGTCACGGTGGACTCCAGCACCTCACGGTTGTAGATGGTGCTGATGGCTTGGGCATCATCGATGGTGGCCAGCCGGATGCGAACCGGGTTCGACATCCGAGCCAGGCTATCGATTTCGTGGGGCGGCTTGGCATCGGTTGTGGTCAGATGCGACGATTGGACCCAGCCACCGACGGGTGCCGGTCGCCAACCGACAATGCGATCGGATGAGGGACGGAAAAGGGTAGGAGATCACCATGTTCAGCGCCGATGTCGACAAGTTCCGGTTCGGTTCCGAGTTCGCCGATGCCTTCAAGGACCAGCGGGTGTTCATCACCGGCTCGGGCAAGGACGGCGGGATCGGCCAGGCCTTTGCTCTGGCCGCGGCCATGAACGGAGCGGAGTCGGTCGGCGTGCACTTTCACAGCAGCTACAAGGACGCCTTCGATCTGGTCTCGGAATTCGAAAAACTCGGGGTGCACGCCTTCCCGGTCCAGGCCGACGTCACCAATCCCCGCGACATGTGGGCCACCCGGAGCTACATCATCGACCAGATGGGGGGCAAGCCGCCATCGGTGTTGATCTGCAATTCTGGTCTGACCGAGAGCGGCTACTCGTTCGGACGGGCGCTGCGCCCGGTCGAGGAGGAGTCGGTGGCCATGCGCCGGGCCCGGGTCCGCCAGCACTTCATCGACTCTCTGGACGACTCGCGACGAGTGCTGGACACCAAGATCGACGGCTTCATGGCCTCGACCCACCTGTGGGCCGGAGAAGCCGTCTACCACGAGGAGCCGTTGCGTATCATCTATGTCTCGTCCCGCCAGGCAATCGATCCCGGACCGGCGGTGCCGGGCTACGCCATCTCCAACTGGGCGGTGCTCCAGCTGCCCCAGGTGCTCGATGTGAACCTCGGGCGTTCGGCCCATCTTATCAATGCGTTCTCGGTGCTGTTCCCCTTCATCCGCACCGGCATGACCGACGAGTACGCCGAGAACGAGAAGGTGTTCGGGCGGTGGCAGCCCCGCATGTTGGAGACCCACGAATGCGCCGAGGCCTTCACCCAGTTGTTGTGTCGCTCCGATGAGGAATTGCACAGTGGCATGTTCGAGCTGATGGTGGGTCGGTCCGACGGGTCCGACGGGTCCGACGGCAGCCCGGTGGGGGATATCGACGTGACGTGGCGGCAGGTCAAGTTCAACGTCGAGGAAGCCCCTTTGGAGTGGAGTCAGGGATCACCTCGGCGTTTCAGCACTGCCTGAAGTCGGTCCGGGGCCGTGATCGGTCGCCATGTCGACACCCCCCGCTTCGTAGGCGTCGTCAACACCGGTAGCCGGCGGTCCGGGGGCTGAAACGTCGTTGGCCAAGACCGTTGAGTATTGCCTATGATGGAACGTCACACGGTGCGAGGACGGAGCGCGCCGCCGCCGAAGGGAAAGCTGTGATCAGCCCCGATGCCATAAGCTCGGACATCCTCGGAGTCGAGATCGGATCGAGCGCGGTTCGCGCCGTTTTGGTCGACCGGGAAACCCGGGAAATCGTGGCCGCCGCCGAATGTGGTGTCTTGTCGATGAGCGAGCCTCAGTCCAGCGGTGGTCTGGATTCGCGGGCCATCAGCCCTGCCGTCGATGATGTGCTCTATCAGCTCGGGGTGGACGATCGGAGTCAATTGGTGGCGGCCGTGTCCATCGGGCCCGAGTATTCCGGCGTGGGCAGCGGCCCGGCACTTCCGGCCTGGCTCGATCACCAGGCTCGGCAGCTGGGCGAGAATCTGGTGTGCGCCGGCGATCTTGGTGTCGCCTTCTGCCCCCAACGGCCGATCGATACGGTGATATCCATCTGTGAGCAGGCCGACATCACCGTGGCCCGGATCGATCTGGCACCGGTGGCGGCGGCCCGCCTGCTCACCCCGGGATCGGCCGACACCATCACGATGGGCTCCGGCCGGGGGTGGCGGGCCCGGCTCCGGAATGACGAGGTCCTGGAGGCGCTGAAGAATCCCGAGATCGACCCCGACCAGCCCATGGCCATCATTGCCCCCGACGGTCTACAGATCTCGGTCGAGCAGTATCACGACGTCTCGGTGGCCAGTGCCTTGGCCGAAACCTACGACCTCAACCTCGGCCAACTCGCCCCGGCGGTGGGCGCCGCCATCGGCTACATCGACTCCAGCCCGTCCAACCTCCTGGACGGGGAGACCATCACCGGCCGGGAGGAGGTGGTGACGGCCGTCGGCTCGGCCGCGGTCTACGGCTCAGCCGATACGAGCCGGACCACGATCGATCTCCAGCGGGCATCGGCTCGCACGGTGATGGCACCCGGCTCCACGGCCTCGGCGACCGAAGTCCTTGACGAGTCGGAGGGATTCGGCGAAGGTGGCGGGCTCGACGAGGGTGTCGACGGATTCGCCGAAAGTGGCGGGTTCGGCGAAGGTCTCGGGTTCGGCGAAGGTCCCGGATTCGATCAGGGTCCCGGATTCGACGAAGGTGGTGGCTCCGATGAGGCCGCCTTCGGTGGAGCGGACGATGCTACCCGGTCCCATGCCGACATCGATCTCACCCTGTTCGACGACCAGATCGACGAGGCCGGGCTCGCCGGCGATGATTCGCCCGACTATCGGGTTCCCGACCGCGAGAGCGGGCCAATGCTGATCGAACGCCCCATCGACGGCCGGTTCGGTCGGTCCCGGCCGGAGTCCCGGTCTGAACACAGCGCGGCCACCGACGATGCCATCGCCAGTTTCAGCCCCGATCCGGAGTCGGAACGAAAGCTGATCGATGACGGCCGCCGGGTGCCGGTCTCGCTCATCGTGCTGCTGGCTGTGATCATCCTGGCCGTGGTCGTCTACTTCCTCGTGCTGTCCTAGCCGGATCCGGAGCCCCCGGTCCCGGCCGCTGCAGTGGTGGGCTGGATCAGACCGAACTCCACACCCTGGTCGTCGCTGCACTGGCTTATCGGACCCTGGGGGGTGTCCATGGGGTCGGTGGCCGTGCCGCCGGCCGATCGCACCGTCTCGATGGAAGCGGCCAGATCGTCGACCCGGAACCAGAACTCGGGACGGTGCCCGCCGCGGCCGGCGCCGATACCTCCGTCGGTGATCATGTTCTCGGCGTGCATACCACCGGCGCTGCCCTGGGGTCCGAAGTTCCAGCCGAGCAAACTCTGGTAGAACCTGCGGCCGGTGTCGCCGTCGGGCACGGGCAGGGAGAAGTAGAACAGGTCACCGTGGTCGGTGCCCTTGGCCGGGTTGTGGGCATGGTCCAGGTACTCTTCCGACGGCTCCTGGAGGCAGAACCTCGTGCCCTGATCGTCCCGGCAGCGGGCCATGCGGCCGGTGCCGTAGTCGCCGGTACCCTCCACGGTGCCGCCCAGCTCCCGGACCTTTGCCATGGCGGCGTCGAGGTCGAACACGGTGAGGTAGACGGTGTGGGTGTCGGTGGCGGCGGCCGTGGGATCGAGCCCTCCGGGCGGGGTCACGTTGATGACATGGCCGCCCAGTGAGCCACCCTCGACCCGCCAGCCCAGCACGGTGCCGTAGAAGGTCTTGGCCTTGTCGATGTCGGGAGCGGGCAGTGAGAAGTAGAACAGGTTGGAGACCCCGTCGAGGTCGGCCAGGTAGTTGATGCCGGAGTCGGTAGGGGAGGGGTGCGGGGTATCGCTCATGGTGTCGTCCTCATGGTTGTCCTCTTCGTCGAGGTTCTTGTCGTCGTCGTTGTTGTTGGGCTGGTTGTTGGTCGTTGGCCGGTTGTAGCGGTCGACCTTTCCGCCGGGGCTCGGTTCGGCTGCCAACCGGTGGAGCCGGTTGTTCAGGCTCGCAGCGAATTCGGGTCGGGGTTCGAGCGGTAGGTCGGTTCCGATGAGGGCGGTGAGAGGATCGCCGGTGGTGAACGGATCGCTGCCGTCGTCGGTGTTGTGGTCGGCGGATGTCGGGTTGTCGGTCATCGTTCACCTCCCTCGAGGTTGTCGTCGGGGTAGGCGGCCCGGAAGGCGGCCTTGGCCCGGGTCAGCAGGGCTTCGACCGCCCCGGGGGTGCGGCCCAGGTGGTTGGCCACCTCGCCCACGGTGAGAGCGTCGAGGTAGCGGAGGCTGAGGGCGGCCCGGTTGACGGTGGACAGCCTGGCCAGTGTGTCGTGGGCCAGCCGGATGTCGAGCACCACGTCCCCGGGGTCGGCGATGTTATGGTCGGCCGACGGGTTGTGGGTGGGCTCGTCGGCCGCCTTCCGACGGCGGCGCTCCTCCCGTTCGATCCGGCGCCAGTGGTCGACGACCTTGTTGCGGGCGATGGCAATGAGCCAGGCCACCGTGGGATCTGCCACCGTGCCTCGCTTGATGGTGGCGAGAGCCGACACGAAGGTCTCGGCCGTCACATCCTCGGCCGCCGGCGTGCTGGTCACCCGGCGCGCCACATAGCCGTAGACCTCGGGCAGCGCCTTCGGGTACAGATCGAGGTAACACTCGACCGTGGCATCGATCCGGCTCACAGTCTCTCCATCGTCGCGCATCGCCCAAACCCGACGGTGCTCGACGGGAAAACCTCAAGGTTGGAAAACGGGCGAATGTGGTGGGAACGGGTTGGCCGCACGGTCTGGCCGTGGCAAACTTTGTGTCTGCCCCGCCCCATGGTGGGAAGGTGCCTCCTTAGCTCAGTCGGCAGAGCGTTTCCATGGTAAGGAAAAGGTCGAGAGTTCGATTCTCTCAGGAGGCTC
>JAHEJM010000065.1 GCA_024638815.1 Acidimicrobiales bacterium
CGAAGAAGCGCACCGGCGACGACGCCTGCCCCTTCACCACCCTGTACTGGGACTTCCTCCACCGCCACCGGGACCGGCTGGCCGAGAGTCATCGCATGCAGCGGCCGCTGGCCAACCTGGAGCGCCTGTCCGATCTCGACGCCACCCTGGACCGGGCCGAGTACGTGATCCGAGCCATCCGGGACGGCCGCATCTAGCCGTAGGCCGCCGGCCCGTCCCGAGTCATAGCCGCGCCCTCCAGCATTTGCTTCTCGTCGGCCCCGTCCGGCCGACCTTTTGCGGCTCACCGTCCCGCTGGGGGGACAACCAGCGACAAAAGTCAAAACCGGACTGTTCCGTGGGACGGAAAGTGGCGTACTCTGTGCGGCCGTGACGCAATTCGCTCTTTCCCCCCGCGTGCGGACCAGCCCTTTCCATCGATCGACCATCGACGCCGGCCTCAGCGCCGTCACCGTCTACAACCACATGATGCTGCCGGCCTACTTTGGCGATTTCGAGGCCGAGTACGACCGACTCATCAACGGGGTCGCCTTGTGGGATGTGGCGGCCCAGCGTCAGGTCCAGTTGGCCGGGCCCGATGCCGATGCCTGTGCCCAGTATCTGACGGCCCGGGACCTGACGAAGATGAAGGAGGGCCAGGGCAAGTATGTGGCCATGTGCGATCATGGCGGCCGGCTGCTCAACGACCCGGTGTTGATGAAGCTGTCGGACGACCGCTACTGGTTCTCGCTGGCCGACAACGACATGCTGCTGTGGTGCAAGGCGGTGGCGGCCGAGCGGGGATTCGACGTGGAGGTGACCGAACCCGACGTGTCGCCGTTGGCCGTACAGGGCCCGAAGGCCGAGCGGGTGATCGTCGATCTGTTCGGCGAATCGGCCCGCTCACTCAAGTACTTCTGGTTCACCGAGACCGAACTGGACGGCATTCCCCTGGTGCTGTGCCGCTCGGGGTGGAGCAAGCAGGGTGGCTTCGAGCTGTTTCTCCAGGATGGATCCCGGGGTGATGAGCTATGGGCCCGGATCATGGCCGCCGGCGGACCGTACGGCATCGGCCCCGGTGCTCCCAACCCGGTGGAGAGAGTGGAGAGCGGACTGTTGTCCTACGGCAGCGACACCGAGCCCGACTCCAACCCGTTCGAGGCCGGAATGGCCCGATTCGTCGACGTCGACTGCGAACCCGACTACATCGGCAAGGCGGCGCTCCAGCGCATGCTGGCCGAGGGGGGCCCGGCTCGGCTGCTGGTCGGGGTGTACATGGACAGTGGGGTGCCGGGTGCGGTGTCCGGGGTCGAGTCCTGGCCCCTACTCCAGCGGACCGCGATATGGGTCGATACCGATGTGGTCGGCTCGCTGAGTGCCGTGGCCTACAGCCCGCGGCTGGAACGCACCATCGGTGTCGGCCAGATCGAGCGACGGATCGTGGAGCTCGGCGTCCCGGTCCGGGTCGAGACCCCGATCGGCACCACCTCGGCCACCGTCACCGACCTACCGTTCATCCGCTGATTCACGCCATGACGAATCGCCCGCCCGCCAACTAGCCTTGGCGGCGATGATCCGGGATTCCGGCAAGGCCCAAGAAGCAGTGGAGCAGAAGTGACCAGGCAGGCAGCACCGTTCGCCCGACCACGAGTTCGATTGCCCCTCGCACCCGACTCGGCGAGTCGGCGACGCCTACCAGCCGGCCCGGGATTGATCGTGGCCCTCGCCATCATGGTCGCCGGCTGCGTGTCGGACGACGACACCGCGGCCACGCTCGGCGGCGACGCCGAGGAGAGCACCCTGCCTTCGGTGACCGAACCCGACGCAACGGTCGACACCGATGACGCGACGTCACCGGAACCGAATGAATCGGCCGACGGGGATGGGTCGTCGACGACCACCGAGGCATCGACGACGACCACCATGCCCCTCGACCCCCTACAGAGCCTCGAGGTGGAGCTGGTGGCCGAGGGCTTCGCCCAGCCCATTCACGTCGTCGCCGCCCCCGGCACCGACAACCTGTACGTGGTGGAGCGGGAGGGCGTGATTCGGGTGGTCACCGACCAAGGTGTGGCCGATGAGCCGTTCCTCGATCTGACCGACCGGCTGCTGTCGAACAGCATCGAGCAGGGGCTGCTGGGTCTGACCTTCCACCCCGGGTTCGCCGACAACGGACGGCTCTACGCCTACTGGACCGACCTCGAGGGTGACAGCCGACTGGCCGAGTTCACCGTGCCCGACCCGACCGATCCTCTGACCGCCGATCCCGACAGCGAACGGCTCATCCTTGCCGTGGATCAGCCGGCAGAACGCCATAACGCCGGCATGATCCAGTTCGGACCGAACGGGTTTCTGTATCTGGCCCTGGGCGACGGTGGGAGCGGGGGCAGCACGGCCCAGGACACGTCCAACCTGCTGGGGTCGATCGTGAGGCTCGATGTGGACGGCGCCGAAGGCGCCGGCGACGGCCGGGCCTACGGCGTTCCCGCCGGCAACCCGTTCGGTTCCGAGATCTGGGTCTACGGTCTGCGCAATCCCTGGCGGTTCTTCATCGACGCCGAGACCGAGCTGATGTACATCGGTGATGTCGGCCAGGACCGGTTCGAGGAGATCAACGTGGTCGGTCTCGACGGGGCCGGCACCAACTTCGGCTGGATCGAGATGGAGGGCGACCGCTGCTTTCGGTCAGGCTGCGATCTCAACGCCTATACCCTGCCCGTGCTGCAGTACGGGCGGGACGACGGCTGCTCGGTCACCGGGGGTGTGGTGTACCGGGGCGCCGCCATTCCCGAGTTCGACGGTCACTACTTCTTCGGTGACTGGTGCAAGGGCTGGGTCCGCTCCATGCGCTACGACCAGGCGACCGATGCGGTGGAGGATCAGTTCGACTGGACCGAGGAACTGGCCGAAATCGGGCAGGTCACCAGCTTCGGCCTCGACGCCGGCGGTGAGCTGCTCACCGTCAACTGGGACGGCCAACTCCACCGGGTGGTGGCCGTGCGGTAGCGGAGACGTCCAGCTGGACGACCGCTACTCCTCGTAGCCACCGTAGTTGTCGTAGCCGCCGTGGTCGTCGTAGACGTGGCCCTTGATTTCCGGATGGACCTCGACCTTCGACCCTGCGGGCGTGCGATTGGGGAGTACCTCGATCTCACCCCGGGTCAGCGGGTCGTTGTTGTCATCGCTGTAGATCAGGTTGAACACCACGAGGGCGCCGAGGACAGCGACAAGACCGAATGCCGGGTACAGAAGTCTGCCGAGCGTCAGGTTGAGAAGCTTTTGGGTACCTTTTGCGAGGATCCACAGAACCGCCACCACAACGAAGGCCAGTGCGATCCAACCCTCGGTTGTCTCCGGCCGATCAATGGTGAATTCGGCTCCAGCGACAAACAACCACATAGATGTGGCGAATGTAGCTCAGACGGGCCGGATTCTGGGGGACACTACGCCATGGACGTCGCCCATGGCTGCCGGACAGTCCTGTTGAAGACTCCGCTATCGACCGGTCACAACGACGAGAGCGAGACTCAGGCCGAGGTGGGCGCCGGGCTGTAGACGTCGACCTGGGTCAGATAGCTCAACCGGCGCCGTAGGCGTCGATCGACCCGCAAGGCCGACTCGGGGAGGGCAACGCGGGCGTCGGGTCGCTCGACAGCGATGTGCGCCAGCTCGTGGCCGGCATCCGGGCCGGTGGCCACGATCAGCTCGATTTGGCGGCCGGTCTTGGCCGTGCGTCGCTCGACCTGCTCCAGGTAGTACCACGCGGCGGTGGACAGATCGATGTCCTCGGCCCGGGCGTAATCGCGAATGGCGTGGCTGCACGGACCCGAGGCCAGAACCAGCAGGGCGACATTGGTGTCGGTGTCGGTCAGGGCGGCGAGAGCGGCCTCACCGTCGTCCGAGGTGGGATCGAGCAGAACGATGAGTGACGGGCTCGACTCGGTTTCCGGCGCGTCTGGAGGGAAGTTGGATTGAACGGTCATCGGGTCTCCTTGGAAGATGCCACACATCGGTGGCGGGGGAAAAGATCGAGATGATTGATGACAATGCTCAGGCTACGTCGACTGTCGACGGCTGGAGTGAACAGCAGGTTACGTAGGGGCCCGAACTCGGAGACTTTGGTCACCCGGAGCGACGCCGGTCATGGACGGCGGTCACACCACGTGCCATCGGTCGCAGCCGGAACCCATTCCATCGGCGCAGCGGTGGACCTCCCCCGGAAGGAAATGGGGGATAGCCCGGATACAGGACGGCGATACAGGCACCGACAATCGAATCATGAACAACGTCGACACGCCGTGGGGTGACTCCGACACAACCCCGCCCTTCACCCCCGGACAACCGATGGCCGGCGAGCCCGCAAACGGGGCGTCGAAGGGACCGATACGGGTGGTGGCCGAGGCCTTCGCCATCGGCCTGGCCGCCGCCATCCCCGCCGGGTCGATCGTGGGCTGGCTGCTGTATGGTGCCATGGCCTCCGACTGTTCCGGCGACGGCTGGTGCGAACTCGGGGCCGCCATCTACGGTCTCGGGTTGGGCGTCCTGGCCGGGTGCGTGGCCTACGTGGTGGCCGGGGTGGCGACGATTCGGCGCCACCGCCGGGCAGGCGACCGGCTGGCACTCTCGCTCATCCACGCCGGCCTTCCCGTCGGTCTGGTGATACTCAGCCAGTTGGCCTCGTACATCTCGTCGCTCATCTCGTAGCGGTCGGCGGCCTGCACCCGGCGCGGTGGATCGGGCCGCGACCCCGGCCCACTCGTGTTGTCGAAGACACGCTACCGACGCCGTTCCACCGCGGTTTGTCGTCCTGCTAAGGAGATCGGGGACACACGTTCTGCCGTCATCGTCACCTCCTTCATCCAGCGTCGCAAAGCGGGTCGGTCCCAAGCGAGAGTCCAACGTCCCGATCATCGCCGAATCCGGCCGACGCGCCTGTCCCTGGCTTTCCGTGCCTGACACACGGGGCCAGGTGGCCGCACCGTCTAACACTTGCCGGCGACGACCCGCCTCGGGACACGGGGCTGAACCGCGACATGTCTTGCATTTTCCTCCGACGTGTAATATTGTGTGAAAACTAACATTCATGAACGCCATGTTCAGCCAAAGGGGGAACTGTGCCCGCGGTTCGTGTCGCAAGTCATGATCATCGTCCCGCGCCGCCCCATCGGGGCTCGGGCCGGTGAACCCCGGCCCGGAACCCGTCCTGGAGCTTCGCCTTGTATCAAAGCGGTTCGGCGCCACTCAGGCCCTTGCCGATGTCGAGCTGATTCTCTATCGGTCGGAGGTTCACGCCCTGGTCGGGGAGAACGGGGCCGGCAAGTCGACATTGATCAAGATCGCCACCGGCATCTACGAACCCGACACCGGAACGATGGAGCTTGGCGGACATGTCTTCGACCCGGGCGACCCGGCCTCGGCCCAGCGACAGGGTGTAGCCGCCATCTACCAGGAGCCATCGATCTTTCCCGACCTCAGCGTGGCCGAAAACATCTTCATCGGCCACCAGGATCGAGGTCTGCTGGTTGACCGCAAACGAATGGAGCAGGATGCGGCCGAGGTGTTGCAGCGGCTTGACATCGATCTCGATCCATCGCAGCCCGCCGGCGCTCTGACGGTCGCCGGACAGCAAGCGGTGGAGATCGCCAAGGCCATCTCGCTCGACGTCAAGGTCCTCATCATGGACGAGCCCACAGCTGCATTGTCGGCCCACGAGGTCGACCGTCTGTTCCGCCAGGTGCGGCGGCTCAAGCAACTCGGGGTCGCCGTGCTGTTCATCAGCCACCGCCTCGACGAGGTCTTCGAGATCGCTGACCGGGTGTCCGTCTTCCGCGATGGGCGCCACATTTCCTCCCGCCCCATCACCGATGTCACCGAGGAACTCATGGTGCGGGAAATGGTCGGCCGTGACCCGTCGGAATTCTTCATCCGGACCCCCCAGGAACCGGGTCAAGTGGTGCTGTCGGTTGAAGACCTCGCTCGCCACGGGGTGTTCCGAGATGTGAGCTTCGACGTGCGGGCCGGCGAGGTGCTGGGATTCGCCGGTTTGGTCGGTGCCGGCCGGACCGATGTCGCGCTGGCCCTGTTCGGAGTGGCCCCGGCCGACGGGGGCACCATCACCATCGACGGGCAGCCGGTCACCATCGGTTCCCCGACCGATGCATTGAATCACGGCATCGCCTACCTCAGCGAGGACCGGCGCAAACTGGGATTGTCGATGACCCAGTCGGTCACGACCAACATCACCCTGGCCACGCTGGACCGCTACACGTTGTCGTTCGGCCTCATCGATCATGAAGCCGAGAACCGCGACGCTGCCGGGCTTCGAGACCGCCTCGGCATTCGCACCGCCAGCCTCGACACCCCGGTCGACAATCTCTCCGGCGGCAACCAGCAGAAGGCCATGCTGGCCAAATGGCTCAACGCCGAGCCCCGAGTGCTGATCCTGGACGAACCGACCCGGGGGATCGACGTCGGAGCCAAAGCCGAGGTCCACCGCTTCATCGACGAGCTGGCCCGATCGGGAATGGCCATCATCATGATCAGCTCCGACCTGCCCGAGGTGTTGGCTATGAGCGATCGGATCGCCATCATGCGTGAGGGTTCGCTGCAGGGCATCCGAACACGAGATGACGCCGATCAGGAATCGGTCATGGCCATGGCGGTGGGTGTGGCATGAGCAGCATTCCAGCCCTGTCCGCCCTACGTCGCCTGCGGCCCGACCGGCTGAAGGAACTGTCCCTGGTCGCTCTGATCGCCCTGGCCGTCATCATCTTCGGTCTTGTCGTCGACGGCTACTACAGCGGTCGGTTCTTCAATCGAGTCACCACCAGCGCAGTCATCGTGGTCATTCTGGCCGCAGCCCAAGCCCTGGTTGTCATCAGCCGTAATGTCGATCTATCGGTGGGTAGCACCGTCGGTGTGGCTGCCTATCTGACCGCCGACTTCCTCCAGAACAACAGCGGGGCTCATCCACTGATCGCCGTGTTGATCGCAGTCGCCGTCGGCGCCGCCCTCGGCTCGATCAACGGCCTATTGGTGGCCTATGGCGGTGTCCCGGCCATCATCGTCACCCTGGGAACCCTGGCCCTGTTTCGAACCCTGGTCAGCCTGTACTCCGACGGGGCCAACGTCACCGCCGATTCACTGCCCGACTGGGTCATCGAACTGAACGGGTCAACCATCGTCAGTGCCGGAGGTTTCGATCTGCGAACCACGTTCGCCGTGGCCATCGTCGTGATACTCGGCCTCCAGTGGCTGTTGGCTCGGATGCGCTGGGGACGAAGGCTGTATGCCATCGGCTCCAATCCCGACGCCGCAGCCCAAGCCGGCATTCCGGCGAGGCGGCTGACCATGTGGTCCTTCGTCGGTTCTGGGGCACTGGCCGGTCTGGCCGGTTTCATGTTCATGGTCCGGGTCGGTACCGTCAGCGCCACCGCCGGGAGTGGCCTGGAGCTCCAGTCGGTGGCGGCCGCCGTAGTTGGTGGAGTGAGTATTCTCGGCGGGACCGGAACCGTACTCGGAGCGTTTCTCGGCGCGATCCTGATCGACACGCTTCGCCTTAGCCTGGTACGGGTTCCCCAGGTCAGCGAGTTCTGGCGGGATGCCGTGCTCGGCGTGTTGGTGCTGATTTCGGTCATCACCGACAGCGTGCTGACGCGACGGCTGTCGAGGCGAGCCGGCTCCGCCGGAGTCGGTAATCGCATGGAGGCCTCGACACAGGCGGTCGAGCCGACAGCGTCTACGGCACCGTCCCCGATCACCACACCGGTCGGTCTGGCTACAAGAGAGGAGTCGATCGATGTCTGAGTGGGCTCGTTCCCATCGCTGGGAGGTCGTCCTGGGCGGTGTGTTGGTGATCACCATCGTGGCCAATGCCATCCTCTCGCCCTACTATCTCGGGCTCGACAACATCGTCAATCTGTTTTGGCTCTCGATCGAGAAGATCATCGTCGCCGTGATCATGGCTTTTGTCATCATCAACGGTGAGATCGACCTGTCAGTGGCGTCGGTGATGGGTTTCTCGGCCGCTGTCCTGGCCACGCTGCACGAGAGCACCGGTCTGCCATTTGTGGCGGCCATCCTGATCGCCTTGGCCGCCGGAGCATTGGCCGGTCTGATCCAGGGTCTGGTGGTGGTGAAGCTCCAACTGCCCTCGTTGGTCGTGACCCTGGCCGGCTTGATCGGTTTCCGGGGAGCGGCCCGTGTGCTGTTGGAGGATCGTTCGGTCGGCGAGTTCCCGGAGTGGTTCGACCGTCTGGGCCAGCGGGCCCTGCTGGGGCCCTTCCCGCTGGCCGTCATTGTCTTCGGGGTTGCCTTGGCCATCGCCTGGTTCGTGCTCGACCGCACGGCGTTCGGTCGCAAGGTCTACGTCATCGGCAGCAGCGCCGAGGTGTCCCGGTACTCGGGAGTCGACGTCGACGGAGTCAAAATCCGGCTGTTTGTGATGTCGGGCCTGACCGCCGGATTCGCCGGAGTGCTATTCGCTGCGAGGTTGGGCTCGGTGCGCGGCAGCCTGGCCGAGTTCTTCGAGCTCGACATCATCACGATGGTGCTACTCGGTGGTGTCTCGATTTTCGGCGGTTCGGGAACCATGCTCGGGGTGGCCCTGGCCATCTTCACGGTACTCAACATCCGCAACGGGCTCGGTCTGGCCAACGTCGACGGAATCATCCAAACCGGAACCGTTGGTCTCCTACTCATCGGCTCGGTCCTTGTCCCCAATCTGGCGTCACACATCCGCAGCCGACTGCCGTTTGGCGGCCCACCGCTCAGCACGGCGGACACCTAGCTCCGGGCACCGATCCCATCGAAGGGCGGGAGGTAACCACCGACACAATGCCGAATCCACACAGAACTCCGGTCACCAAGACCGGAATCACCCACAAACCCTTGAGGAGAGAAATGAAGAAGTATCCATTGACCAAGCTGCTGGCCCTGCTGGCTGCACTGACCCTGATGGTGGCCGCCTGCGGCGATTCCGAGGAATCCACCGATGCGGCCGAGGAAACAGAGGACACAGCCGATGCGGCGGAGGACACAGCCGAGGACGCGGCGGACACCACCGACGACACAACCGAGGACACCATGGCCGAACAGGAGACCGAAGACTCCGAGGCTGCTGCATCCGGCGACGCAGTGGCCATCTCCGGTACCGAGTCGATCACCGCCACCTTCCTACCGAAGTGCACCAACATTCCGGTGTTCCCCCAGGCCAATGACGGTGCCGTCGAGGCGGCGACCGAACTCGGCTCCGAGGAGGCGGCCTTTGTCGGCCCGGCCGACTGTGGCGACGCCACCGGTCAGATCGAGTTCATGACCAACGCCGTCACCCAGGGGGTGCAGGCCATCATGGTGTCGAACAACGCCGGTGATGAGCTGGCTCCGTCGGCTCAGGCCGCATCCGACGCCGGTATCCCGGTGGTCAGCTGGGACTCACCCATCCCCTCGGCTGAGGGCGAGAGTGTCTTCGTGGCCCAGGTCGACTTCGACGAGACCGGCCAGGTGATGGCCGACATGGCCCGGAACATCCTCGGCGACGACGGTGGCCAGTTCGCCATACTGTCGGCCACTCCGGAAGCGGCCAACCAGAATGCCTGGATCGCCGCCATGGAGGAGGTGCTGGCCGTTGACGACTATGCCAATCTCGAATTGGTCGACACCGTGTACGGCAACGACGTGGCCGAGGACTCGGTGGACCAGGCATTGGCCCTTGTCGACTCCTACCCCGATCTCGAGCTGATCATGGCCCCCACCACCGTTGGTATCGTGGCCGCAGCCCAGGCGATAACCCAGGAGGGGCTGTGCGACGAGGTCAAGGTGTCGGGACTCGGCCTGCCCGATGAGATGCGGGAGTACACCCTGAGCGGGTGCGCACCCGAGTTCGCTCTGTGGAGCTTCCAGGATCTGGGCTATCTGGCATACTACGTCGCCTATGGTTTGGCCACCGGCCAGATCGAAGCGGTCGAGGGTCAGTCGTTCACGGCGGGACGGATGGGCGACTTCACCATTGAGGCCGATCCGACGCGAGACGCCGGCCTTCGGGTCCTGATGGGGCCGTTCACCGTCTACAACGAGTCCAACGTCGGTTAGGAGTTCTGGCGACACCAAACGAAGGTGCGTCGTCGGACGCACCGGCGAGCGGGTGGCCGCATACCGATCACACCGGTCGGCCACCCGCTCACCCGCACTCCCCCTCTTCAATGTAAACCACGTTCACACCAGCCCCACGGAGACAGGTGACATCATGACCAGCGAGGAACTACCCCGGCCGGCCCTGGAACTGGTCGAACGGTCGAACCGCCTGGGCGCCGACCGTCGCAACACCAACTACGGTGGCGGCAACACCTCGGCCAAAGGCAAAGCCACCGACCCGGTGACGGCCGAGGAGGTCGAGTTGATGTGGGTCAAAGGTTCGGGAGGTGATCTCGGCACGTTGATCCCGTCCGGCATCGCCGCCCTCCGACTCGACCGGGTCCGAGCACTGCAGGACGTCTATCGAGGGCCCGAACACGAGGACGAGATGCACCAGATGCTCGACCATTGCCTGTTCGGTATCGACAACGCCGCCCCCAGCATCGACACCTCGATGCACGGGCTGCTCGATTGCACCCACGTCGACCATCTCCATCCCGACTCCGTGATCGCCCTGGCGGCGTCGGCCGACGGGGAGCGTCTCACCCGGGAATGCTACGGCGACGAGATGCTGTGGATCGAGTGGCGCCGTCCGGGGTTCGAGCTGGCCACCCGGATGGAGGCGCTCCGGGTCGAGAACCCCGATGCCAAAGGCGTGATCATGGGCGGCCACGGACTCACCACTTGGGGGGCCACCTCGGACGAATGCGAACGGCGCTCGTTGGAGGCAATTGCCCGGGCCACCGAGTTCATCGAACAAACCGGCAAGGCCGAGCCCCTCGGACCCATGCGCCGGGGCTTCGAACCGCTCCCGCCCGACGAACGAGCCCAACGAGCGGCGACCCTGGCCCCGGTGCTGCGAGGACTGGCCTCCACCGACTCGCCGGTCATCGGCCGCTGGTTCGACGACGACGTGGTGGTCGACTTCATCGGGAGGGAGGCCGCACCCCGGGTGGTTCCGCTCGGCACATCCTGCCCCGACCACCTGATCAGAACCAAGGTACGGCCCTTGATGCTGGACCTGCCGACAACGGCACGTCACGAGGATCAGGTGGCCCGGCTTCAGGAACTGCACGACGAGTACCGAGACGAATACCGGCAGTACTACGAGCGGTATGCCGACGACGACAGCCCACCGATGCGAGGCTCCGACCCGGCCATCTTCCTCGTCCCCGGGGTTGGGATGTTCAGCTTCGGCGCTGACAGCCAGACCGCCCGAGTGGCCGGCGAGTTCTACATCAACGCCATCAACGTGATCCGGGGGGCCGAGGCGGTGTCCACCTACGAGCCGGTTTCGGAGGCCGAAAAATTCCGGGTCGAGTACTGGATGCTCGAAGAGCTGAAACTCCGCCGTCGGCCCAAGCCCAAGCCCCTCACCGGCAAGGTGTCGTTCATCACCGGCGCCGGTTCGGGAATCGGCAGGGCCATCGCGGTGCGGCTGGCCAAAGAGGGCTCGGTCGTTGTCGTCGGTGATCTCCACCTCGACACCGCCCGGGAAACGGCCGAGATTATCGCCGGCACCGGGCCCAACGCCTCGGACCGGGCCATTGCCGTGGCCGTCGATGTGAGCGACGAAGCCCAGATCGGCAACGCCCTCAAAGATGCGGTTCGACAATTCGGCGGGGTTGACATCGTGGTCAACAACGCCGGGTTGTCACTGTCGAAATCGCTGGCCGACACATCGGTGGCCGATTGGGATCTACAACACAATGTGATGGCCCGAGGCTCGTTCCTTGTGACCAAGGCGGCGGCCGAGATGCTCAGGGCCCAGGGCACCGGCGGCGAGATCGTCTATGTAGTATCCAAGAACGCCATCGCCGCCGGCCCGAACAACGTGGCCTACAGCTCGGCCAAGGCCAGCCAGGCCCACCAGGTTCGGTTGCTTGCGGCCGAATTGGGCGAGCACGGCATTCGGGTCAACGGCGTCAATCCCGACGGCGTGGTCCAGGGCTCGGGCATATTCGCCGGAGGCTGGGGGGCCGAACGGGCCAAGGTCTACGGCGTGCCGGAGGAGAAGCTCGGCGAGTACTACGCCGGCCGCACCCTGCTCAAACAGGAGGTATTGCCGGAGCACGTGGCCGAGGCGGTCACCGCTCTGGTCAACGGATCGCTGAACCACACGACCGGACTGCTGATCCCCGTCGACTCCGGTGTGGCGTCGGCCTTTCTTCGCTAACGAAGCATCGACACGCCAGCTCCAATGGACGCACGAACGCAACGCCGACAGCACCGCTGAGGCCACTGGCACCAGGAGGACAAGACCAATGCTCGAACCCGTCATCGATCCGCAACGGATCGCCGACCACAACGAATCGCTCGAATCCCGGCTGGCACGTGGGGTCGAACACCTGGCCACCGAACTCGACGCCGACGGCCACACCAGTGCGGATCAGGTCATCGATGCGATGGTCGAGTTCTCGGTGGCGGCTCCGTCGTGGGCCGTCGGCACCGGAGGCACCCGATTCGGCCGGTTCCCTGTCGGCGGTGAACCTCGAACCACCGAAGAAAAGGTCGACGACGTGGCCGCCCTCCACGCCCTGACCGGCTCCAACTCCTCCATCTCGTTGCACGTACCCTGGGATGACGTGCAGCCGCCCGATGACCCGGCGGGCCTGCGCCGGCACGCCGATCAACGGGGTATCCGGTTCGATGCCATGAACTCCAACACCTTTCAGGACAACCCGTCGACCACCGACGGGGGGCGCCTGACCTACAAGTTCGGGAGCCTGGCCAACACCGACCCGGCGGTCCGGCAGGCGGCCGTCGACCACAACAAGTATGTGATCGACCTCGGGATGGCGCTGGGTTCGGAAGCACTGACGGTGTGGCTGGCTGACGGCATTAATCATCCGGGTCAGGCCGACCACCGGGATCAGTTCGAGCGGGTGGCCGCAGGATTGCGCCAGATCCACGATCACCTTCCCGCCAACTGGCAGATGTACACCGAACACAAGCCTTATGAGCCGGCGTTCTATGCCACCGTCAATCAGGACTGGGGCTCATCACTGCTGCTGGCCGAGGCCGCCGGCGAGAAAGCCTCATGTCTGGTCGATCTCGGCCATCATCTCCCCAACGCCAACATCGAACAGATCGTGAGCCGGTTGGCCATGGTCGGCCGCCTCGGCGGATTCCATTTCAACGATTCGAAATACGGTGACGACGATCTGACCTCGGGTTCGATCAAGCCGTTCCAGCTGTTCCTGATCTTCGGTGAGCTGATCCGGGCCGGCGACGGACGCCTGCCGGCCCTGGCCTACATGATCGACCAGAGTCACAACATCAAGGACCCTCTGGAGGACCTGATCCAGTCAACCGACGCCATCTGCGTGGCATATGCCCAGGCTCTGGTGGTCGATCGGACGGCGCTGGCCGCGGCCCAGCTCGACAACGATGCCACCGGTGCCCAACAGGTGCTTCAGAACGCTTTCCGGACCGATGTCCGCCCGCTGGTTGCCGAGGCCCGACGTCGAGTCGGGGCCGCTATCGATCCCCTTGGCGCCTATCGAGCCGTCGACTACCGCCAGGCCATGATCGAGCGTCGAGGCTCGTCCACCGTGGCCACCGGGCTGTAGGCTTCGGCCGAACGTGTCGCCTGTGTCGTCCGGGTCGCCGTCCACGACGGTTACCGTTCTGGCCGTCGATCTGGGCGCCACTTCGGGGCGGATCGCGGCGATCGACCTGGCGTCGTCCAGTCCGATGGTCGAGATTGTACATCGTTGGGACAACGCCCCGGTACCCGATGACGGAGCAACCGGGGCGTCCCTTCGCTGGGACTGGGACACGATCACCGCCGAGGTCGATCGGGGTCTGGCCAAGGCTCTGGAGCAGGGCCCAGTGGCATCCATCGGGGTCGACGGCTGGGGCGTCGACTACGGCCTCATCGACCAGGCGGGTTCGCTGCTGACCGCTCCGTATTCCTACCGCGATCGACGAACCAACGGCTGGCGGGCGGTGGCCGACCGCATCGGGATCGATCGCCTGTACCGGATATCCGGCGTCCAGCTCATGGGGATCAACACCATCTTCCAGCTCGCCGCCCATCTCGAGTCGGATCGGAGCCGGCTGGAACGGGCTCACCGGGCGCTGCTGCTGCCCGATCTGATGGTGAACCATCTGACCGGATGGGTGGGCGCCGAGCGGTCCAACGCCTCGACCACAGGACTGCTCGACGCCGCCACCGGGCAGTGGTCCTCGGAGCTGACAGCCGAGATCGGCTTGCCCTCCCATCTGCTGCCGTCAACGGTGTCGGCCGCCGGAAGCCAGGTCGGGGAATGGCGGGGGGTTCCCGTCCACCTGGTGGCGAGCCACGACACCGGCTCGGCCTTCCTCGGCATGCCCGGCGGCGGCGCACCGGGCGCGGTGTTCGTTTCCACCGGCACATGGATCATCGTCGGGATCGAACGGACCGAGCCCGACACCTCCGCCGCGGCGGCAGCCGCCAACTTCTCCAACGAAGCGGGAGCGTTCGGCGGGGTCCGCTTCCTGAAGAACGTGGTTGGATTCTGGTTGTTGGAACAGTGCCGAGCCGGTTGGGATGACCCGCCGGTCGAGCTGCTGTTGGACGAGGCATCGGCCATCGGTCACGACGGTTCCGATAGCACCGGCTATGGCAGCAGGACCACGGTCCCCACCTTCGACGCTCGGCACGAACGCTTCGTGTCCCCGGACGACATGGAATCCGAGATCCGAGCGGCTGCCGGTATCCCGGCCGACGCTCCACGGGCGGTGGTGGTCCGATCGATCGTGGAGTCCATGGCCATGGGGGTGGCCGGCGTTGTGGATGAACTGCGGGAGATGGGAGCGTCGGTCCCGGAACGGTTGGCCGTCACCGGGGGGGGAGCCCGAGCAGGCCTGTTGTGTCGGGCGCTGGAACGACACTGCCGGCTCCCGGTGGTGGTTGGATCGACCGAGGCCACTGCCCTTGGCAACGCCGTGGCTCAGGGGACGGCGCTCGGCCATTTCGCCGACCTCGCTGCCGGCCGTCGCTGGGTGGGCAGGTCGGCCACCTCCGATGCGCCCGCCGCCACCTCTCATCACCTACCGTGAAGGACGGCATGGAGACTCGAGCCGTCAGCCCGGAGGAACGCCTGTCGCTGGTGCAGGACCTCATCAACGAGCGCGGATCCGTACGCATTGACGAGCTCGCCACCGACTTCGGGGTCAGCGAAATGACCATTCGTCGGGACCTGGATGAACTCGAAACACTTGGCGCAGCCCGTCGTGTACGGGGTGGCGCCATCGCCATCGGACCCGAACCCTTTGCCCAACGGCATCGTCACAACGCCAGGGCCAAGGCCAAGATCGCCGAGAAACTGCATCCCTTGATTCCGACCACCGGCACCCTGGCTCTGGATGCCTCCACCACGGTCTATCGGGTTGCGTCGACTCTGGACCAGGCCCGGGATCTGGTGGTCGTGACCAACGGGCTGGACACCTTCCACGCCCTGACGGAAAGACCCGGGATCACCGTGACCCTCACGGGCGGAGTGCCGGAGCCTCGCACCGGCAGCCTGGTCGGTCCGTTTGCGGTGCGTATGGCCGAAAGCCTGCTCTACGACCTGTTCATCTCATCGACGGCGGCCATCGCCCCCGAGGTCGGCTCGTCGGAGTCCAGCATCGAGGAGGCCGAGGTGAAGCGGGCCTTCACCCGAACCAGCGGTCGAATCGTCCTAGCCGTGGACCACACGAAGCTCGACACCCGATGCCCGGCCCGGATGTTCGCCATGACCGACATCGACCTGCTGGTCACCGACCTCGACCCCGATGACGATCGCCTCGACCCGTACCGGGACGACGTAGAGCTGCGGTAGCCGACTCGGGTGGAAGGAGTATCCATGAACCGAATTGGTTTTGTTCTTAAGGTTCGGCCGGACCGGCTGGACGAGTACAAACGGGTGCACGAAGCGGTGTGGCCCGAGATGCTGGAGGCGTTGCGGCGGCACGGGTGGCACAACTACAGCCTGTTTCTTCGAGACGACGGCACCCTGTTCGGCTACTTCGAAACACCCGGAAGCTTCCAGGACGCCCTCAACGGCATGGCCGGCGAGGAGGTGAACCAGCGGTGGCAGGACACCATGGCCCCGTTCTTCGAAGGTTCGGGTGATGACCACGCCGATGAGATGATGGCCCAGCTCACCGAGGTCTTTCACCTGGATTAGCACCTGCCTTCCGGCTGCTCCGGCTCCCATGGTTCGACTCGGCCTTGGCAGCGCCGGTGGCGATGGCGATGGCGGCTACGCCATGACGGCTACTGGGTCGGGCCGGTCGTCGAACCTCGAAGCAACAGGTCGGCCGGTGGGATGACAACACAAGCCGATCCGCCTTCCCCTTCGAGCAACTCGAACAGAAGCGTGACCGCAGCCCGGCCGAGTTCCCGACTCGGGAAGGGCACGGTGGTCAGAGGCGGCTCGATGTAGCGTCCGGCTTCGATGTCGTCGATGCCGATCACACTGACGTCTTCGGGTACCCGCAGGCCGCGTTCGCGGGCGGCCTGAATCGTGGCGATACCGATGAGATCGTTGAAGGCGACCACCGCGGTCGGCCGTGGGTTGATGGCCAACAGGCGAGCGGCAGCGGCCCGACTGTTTTCGACGATGTCGCCGATGGAGGAATGCGTTTCCACGATCAGCTCGTCGTCGATCTCGATCCCCGCCTTCTGAAGGGCATCACGGTAGCCGAGAACGCGCCGCCAGCTGTCACGGGCCGTTCGGGGTTCATGGAGGAATCCGATGTGGCGATGACCGAGGTCGATCAGGTGTTGGGTCACGAGGCGCCCCAGGGCCTTCTCGTCGACAACGACGCTCGGTGCCGAGGTCCCGGTCGTCTCCACCAGCACGACAGGAGTATGACTCCGCTCCATGGTGGCCAGTGCCGCGGCCGGGGGTGCCGTCGGGGCGAGGATCACCCCGTCCACCTGTTTCCGGGCCAACATCTCGGTGTAGTGGGCATCGAGATCGCCCTCGTCCTCCACATCGCACACCATCAACAGGAACGACTTCGGTCGAGCGATGTCGGTGGCACCGAGCACGAGCCCGGCCCACACCGGGTTGGCCAGGGTCGGTGCGATCAAACCGATCGTGCGGGAGGGTTGTCCGGCCAGGCTCCGTGCCGCCTGATTGGGGACATAGTCGAGCGTGCGGATGGCATCGATCACCCGTTGCCTTGTTTCCGGCGACACATTGCGGGGGCCGTCGTTCACCACGTACGACACGACGGCGGTCGACACCCCGGCCAACCGTGCCACATCGTCGCGCGTCGGCTTGGGGACTCTCCGACCTGCCTGCGAACGTGATGGCACCTCGCTCACTGCACCGTGCTCCTCGGGTCGTGTTGTGCGCCGTTCACCGGCCGGAATCGGGTGACGGTCCCCCGAAGATCGGCTCCGGCAGACCGGCTTGGCCGACATCGACGGCCAGGAGTGCACCGGCCAATGGCTGGCCCGGTGCCGCCGGCCTGCTTCCTCCGCTGCTGATCGAGGTGAGGAACATCGTGTCGAGACGATCCCCGCCGAACGCCGGCATGGACGGCTTCTCGACCGGGAGTTCGATGAATCGGTCGACCTGACCGTCGGGTGTGATCCGAGCCAACCCCCAGCCGTGGACGCAGGCCACCCAGAGACAACCCTCGGTGTCGAGGCAGGCTCCGTCGGGACCGCCGGGAAGGCGTCCGGCGAAGTCGACAAACACCCGCCGGCCGGTCCTGGAGCCGGAATCGCTGTCATAGTCGAAGCACCAGATCAGACCGGTCGGGGTGTCGGCCCAGTACATGACGGACCGCAACGGGTCGAAGGCCAGGGCGTTGGACACGGCCACGTCACGTTCGATCACGGTCGCAGTCAGGTCGACGTCCACGCAGTGGAGGCTTGCCGCGGCGGCCCCGGTGCCGCCGGGATCGTCCATCGACCCTACCCAGAACCGACCGGCGGGATCGCATCGGCCGTCGTTCATCCGGGTCGGCGAGTCGTCGGGCTCCAGCTCCCGTAGCGGAGTGAGCTCGGCCGTCGACCAGTCGAGTTCGTGGACCGCATGCTCGGCCGCCACCAGCAATCGATGCTCGTCCCGCATCAGAGCGATGGAGCCCGGTCGGACCTCCAGATGGCGGACGTCGTCCTGACCGGTAGTCGGGTCGGTCCGGTGCACAACCCGGCCGTCGATGTCGATCCAGTACAGCCGGGAAGTGCGGTGACACCAGAGCGGGCACTCGCCGAGGAGGGCCCGCTCCGGTAGCACCTCGTCGACATCGGGGTCCTTCGGCGGCGATGACGTCATGGCCGAGCCGAGAGCTCACGAGAGAGCTGCCGGAGGAACTCGACACTGGCCAAGGCATCGACCACGGGCCCTTCGCCGGGGGGTGGCTCGTCGTCGAGGGCGCAGTCCTGCTCGAGTCCGTACCAACCCCGGTAGCCCGACTCTTCGAGGGTGCGAACCACTCCGGCGATGTCGACCGCCCCGGTGCCGATCCGCACGAAGAGCCCGTCGAGGGTGGCCTGACGAAACGGGAGCTCGCCGGCCAGAACCTTGGCCGCCTTGGCACCGTCGACGTCCTTCAGGTGGACGTGGAGAACCCGGTCGCCGGCCCGGCGGGCGATCGCCACCGGATCGCCGCCGCCCAGTTGGATGTGCCCCGTGTCGAGGCAAAGACCAACCGACGTCGAGTCGAGAACCCGTTCGATCTCGTCCGGTCGAAGAACCGCCATACCCCAGTGTGGATGGAGGGCGGTCTGGAGGCCGTGGGTCGAGACCGCTTCGACCACCGAATCGAGATTGGACAGCAGGATCTGCCACTCGGCTTGGCCGACGTGGAGGGCGGTGTTGTAGCCGGGAAGATGCGATGCCGGGGCGAGTAGGACCATCTCGGCCCCGCCCCGGGCCAACTGGGCGGCCGCCCGGTTGACATAGCTCAACTGGTCGTCGAAACCTTCCCGCCGGTGCAGCACGGCGGGCACGAACCCTCCGGCAAGGGTCAACCCGTACCCGTCCAGGAAGTCGACCAACTCGTCCGGGTCCGTGGGCAGGAAGCCGTCGGGCCCCAACTCGGTGGCCGACAACCCGCACTGGCGCATCTCGGCCATGACCCGATCGGCCCCCATCAGATGGCCCCAGCCGGGCGAACCGTCCACCCCCCATGTGATCGGTGCGGCCGCAATGCGATCCATGATGTCGTTCATGTTGAGTTTCCCCCTCGAGGCTCTCCGTCGGCCCCGCAGTTGCGGTTGTCCATGATGTTGCCGTGATCCACCCAGTTGGCACCCGCACGGTTGCGGTCAGCCAAGCGGTTGCCGTTTTCTGCGCAATTGCATGTATCTACGCCCGTAGATTACTCTACTCACGTTCTCATTGGCAATGCCGGCCGCAGTGGCGCCGGCTCAACAAGGGGGTAGGTATTGACACGGTTCGCCTGTCGACGGCCGACGCCAGTTCATGGTGGCCACCTCCTCGATCGGCCCTGGTAGCACCAACATGGTCACTGCTGCCGGGGTGGCCCACGCCAACCGACTCCCTGTACTGCTGATCAGCGGCGACACCTTCCAGCACCGCAAGGTCGACCCGGTCCTCCAGCAGGTCGAGCAGTTCCACAACCCGACCGAAACGGTGTGCGACACCTTCAAACCGGTGAGCCGGTACTGGGACCGCATCACCCAGCCGGAGCAGATCATCCGGTCACTCCCCCAGACCCTGGCCGTCCTGCTCGACCCATCGGACTGCGGCCCGGCCTTCCTCGCCCTTCCTCAGGACATCCAGGCCGAGGCCTACGACTTCCCGGCGGTGTTCTTCGAGCCCCGGGTCCACTACATTCGCCGCCCGGCCCCCGATCCCCGCGACATCGAGGCGGCGGCCGCCGTGTTGCCTGAGGCCTCCAAGCCGATGATCATCTCCGGCGGCGGGGTGCACTACTCCGACGCCGTCGAGCAGTTGACCGCCTTCGCCGAAGGCCACGGCATCCCGGTGGTGGAGACGGTGGCGGGCAAGGCGACGCTGGTCGCCGACCATCCCAATCTGGCCGGCGCCATCGGGGTCACCGGCGACTCGGCGGCCAACGCCGTGGCCGAAGAGGCCGACGTCGTTCTGGCCGTCGGCACCCGGTTGCAGGACTTCACCACCGGCTCGTGGGCCCTGTTCAAGAACCCGGACTGCCGTTTCGTCTCGATCAATGTGACCCGGTGGGACGCGGTCAAGCAGCACGGCACCTCGGTCATCGGCGACGCTCTGGTCTGCCTCGGCCAACTCGACGACGCCATCGCCGGCTACACCGCTCCCGCCGACTGGTTGGGCTTCGCCCAGGACCGGAAGGCCGACTGGTACGACCATCTGGACACCTTCAAGGATCCGGCCAACGCCGGGGATCCACCGGCCTACAGCGAGGTCATCCAGCTCATCAACGAGATCTGCGATCCCAGTGACTACCAGGTCTCGGCCGCCGGTGCCTGCCCGGCGAACTCCAGGCCGGTTGGCGGACCAAGCAGATCGGCACCTTCGACGCCGAGTTCGGCTACTCGTGCATGGGCTACGAGATAGCCGGTGGCCTGGGAGCGAAGATGGCACTACCGGACCGAGACGTCATCTCGTGGGTGGGCGACGGGTCGTATCTGATGATGAACAGCGACATCTACGCCTCGGTCCTCAACGACCACAAGGTCATCTACATCGTGCTGGACAACGGTGGGTTCGCCGTCATCAACAGGCTCCAGACGGCCCAGGGCGGTGCCGAGTTCAACAACCTGCTCCGCACCACCCGGCACACCCGACTGAAGCGGGTCGACTTCGTGAAACACGCCGAGGCACTGGGAGCAACAGCCGAACTGGTGGAGTCGGTGGCCGATCTGCCCGATGCCTACGCCCGGGCCAAGGCCTCTCCCGAGACCTACGTGATCGTCATGAACGTCTCGGAATACACCTGGGTCGGCGGTGGGACGTGGTGGGAGGTCGGGGTACCCCAGGTCAGCCGGCGCGACGAGGTGGTGGCGGCCCGGGGGCAGTACGAGGCCGAGGTCAAGCACCAGCGGGACGGTTTCTGATGGGCGAACTCGACGGCAACGCAGCGGGCGACGGCAAGGCGGAGGGCAGCATCACCAACGAGCGCGCCAACGCGGAGCTCGAGGGACGAGTCGCCCTCCTCACCGGAGCGGGATCACTGCTCGGCGGCGCCATCGCCGGGAAGCTGGTCGACGCCGGGGCCAAGGTGATCATGGCCGGACGCATCGCCATACCCAGGGCCCCTCGGCGACGGCGTCTGCTCCGCTGCCCGGCGTGATCACCACCGGGATCCCCCGACGAGTCGCCTCGTCAAGATCGACCAGGTCGACGCCGACCCCGGTGCGAGCGATCACCTTCATCATCGGTGCCGAGTCGAGCAGGGACTTGTCGACCACGGCGTCGGCCCGAACGATGGCCGGCGGCGACGGCGAGCTCGGCAGCGGTCGGATCGGGGACGAAGGTGCAGTCCGGCCCGAGCGTCGGTTCGACCAGCCCGGGAGGTACCGAGCCCAGGCCCACGACCACCTGTCGGCGGTCAGGCATGCCTATCCGACCTTGACGTGTGAGCATTCACGCAAGACACCGAAGCGTTGCCTGTCGCGCCGTCACGGCGGGCCGCCGCGACATGACCGGTTGAGCGGGCCGGCCTCTCGACATTCCCGGACGATCAAGCACCACCACCTCCGGCCGGTGCCTTCACCAGCACCGGAACACCGTTTCCGGTGCACCATCATTTGACTTGACCAGCCGACCGACGTTGTTCACCCACTCCTACTCCGGCCCAGCGGCGGCACATCCACGATCTCGATCTCGGGACCGAGGGCGGCACCGATCAGCTCCAGTCGATCGCCACTCCAGAAACGGCCGGGGTCGTACCAGTTGGGCGGCCGGTCGGCGTCGAGCAAACCCATTCGCTGGTAGGTGAGCGCCACCTGCTCGGCGCAGTACAGATCCTCGAGCGAGACCGACCGTCCGAAGCGACCCTTGACCCAGCGCACACCCAGCGACCAAGCCCGGGGGAACGGCCGCTCGACGAGTTCGTTGATGGCGGACAGGGCGGCATCCTCCATCGGAGCGGTGACCTCGATATCGAGCTGGCGGAACCAGGCCCGCTGACCGTAGCGGTGAACCCAGTTCGACACGGCGTGCTCGAGCCGATGGAGCTGCGGCCCCCGCTTCCGAGTGCCGGTCCACACATCGGGCAGGGAACGACCCAGTTCGCCGTGCCACAGCAGCGGTGGTAGGTCGTCAATGGCCACCGCCATGCCGACATGGTTGACGGGGCTGTTGGTGGCCACGCGGATCAGGCGGTCGGCCGGGCTCTTGCCGCGGAACAGCCAGACGTCACCGGTATCGGTCATCGACGCCGCGTCGGCCAGGGAAAGAGTGTGTGCCATCAGTGCGTCTACCATAGAGCACGTGAATGGATGGAAACTGCTTGGCCTGGCCGGCTTGGCCGGTGTCGCAACCGCAACCGGTGTCGTCCTCGCTCGCAGGCGGACCTGGAACGAGGTCGAACCCGACGAGCTCCGGAGCAGGCTCCACGAACGGCTGCAGAACTCGGCGACGAACCCGGACCCGGCCTGACCTGACGCCATCCCGCAAGTGGGCGAGAGCCGCGATCACGAATTGGCCGGGCTCGATACTCGGACAGGATGGTTCGAGTGTCCCCGATCGTGTATCAGCGGCCACCCGTTGCCGTCGGGACTGTACGACCAAGCATCGGAGGAACCATGGTCTACAGCTCGGAAATCGAGAACTACAGCGTGCTGCTGCTCACCGGGTACAGCGGTGGAGGCGGCAGCCAGATCGGCTTCGTCTACCTCTACGGCCCGGCCAGCAACTACCTCGGCTACGTGGGAATCATCAAGGACGGCGCGCCGCTGCCGGCGAATGTACAGCACTCGAACGGCATCTTGAACATCTACTTCCACGAGGCCGAGTTGGTCGCCCTACTCGACACCTTGCGAAACGAAAAGCCGATATTCGTTCGGTTCCACACCACCCTCGAGTGGGGTTCGATCGGCACCAACATGGAACCGGTGGGCGAGGCGGAGACACCGGCCCCATAGCCGGCAGGCGGCCGGCCGGCCGCCGCCATCGGTCGATCCAACCCTTCTGCATCCGGTGCAAGCGGATTTTGTATCAGGATTCGGGTCACGGCCGTCAGTTGGGCACGATCTCGCAGGGGACCTGATGCTCTCGGCCGATGGCGAACCGGACATCGAGCGGCAACGGCTGGAGCTGACCGTGACACACCACACGACCCCCCGACCAGCCCGACAAACCCAGCGGGGCCACCTGGAGCGGGGCCAGCTGGAGCGGGGCCACCGGCCCATACCGGCTCACCGGCGGCCTCCAAACCCTGCTCGTCGGCGTGGGCCAACAGCTGATCGGCAGCTGCTGCTATGCGTTTGGGATCGTGTCTCGGCTTCTTTGATGAGGTTGGCCTTGAGCTCGTCGACGGTCATGTCCGGGAATGGTCAGGTCATCAGCGGCCAGGAACTGGACCGAGGACGTGCTCATTACCCCGACCGAGGCCGACCCATCAGATGGGCCGGCGGCCGGGGGACCACTGCGGCCACCAGCAGCACCGCCGCCAACCATCGAGGGCGTTGGCGGCCGTCATGCCTGGTTGCCAAGCGGCCCGCTGGGATCACTCGTTTCAGCATTTCGTCAGACTCCCTGGTCGAAGTGTTTCATCCAGAGACGAGATGCCGGTTTCGCCACTAGCTCCCCGGACGTCTGGCGACCAACTTGGCGACCGTCCGGATCGATGCTTCATCCGCTCGGCACAACCAT
>JAHEJM010000177.1 GCA_024638815.1 Acidimicrobiales bacterium
AGGGTGCCCCAGACGATACGACCGGTGCCGTTGGCGAGGCTGAAGAACACGGCCATGGCCGTACCGGCGATGGTGCTCGCCTCCGTTTCCGAGAGCCCCGAATCGACCAGCGCCTCGACCGGGTACAGCTTCATCGACCCGATCGCCATCAGACCGGCGCCGGCGCTGACGGCAAAGGTCAGAGAGATCAGATGGAACTGCGGCGTCCGCAGCATCTCCCGTGGGGTGAAGTTGACCATACCTTCGTCGTCCCCCACCGGCGGCGTGAAGCCCTCCGGCAGCCACCCTTCGGGCGGCATCTTCATGACGGTGCTCCCGGCCAGGACGAGCACGGCGAAGGCGATGCCATAGGCGATGAAGGTCCCGCTGAGATCGATGCGCTCGATCAGCCCGCCCCAGTCGTCGGCGATCTTGATCCATCCGAGGGCGCCGAAGCCGAATCCGGCCACGGCGGCACCGGTGATCATGCCCTTGCGGTCGGGGAACCAGCGCATCCCGACGGCGATCGGAACCACGTAGCCAAGACCGATGCCGGCACCACCGACCAGGCCGATCAGCACGAGCACGACCCAGAAGTTGGTGGCTCCGAGCAGTCCGGCCAGCAGATAGCCGGCACCGAGGGTGATTCCCCCGGCAACGGCGAGGACCTGGGGCCCCCAGGTCTTGAGTTTGCGGCCGGCCAGCACCATCACCACCGCAAAGGACGCCAGGCCGACCGAGAACACGATCTGGGTCTGGGTTCGAGACCATCCCGCATCGCGTAGGGCGGGGTTGAACACCGACCACGCGTAGATGGCACCGAGACAAACCTGGATGAGGACGGCGCCGACGACGACACGCCAACGACGAGACGCCATGATGAGGCCTTTCACGAGATTTCCTGGATTCACCGTAATCCCGGAACGCCGTTCGACATAGGGCCGAAGGGCCCCACTTCGACAACCCCTGGGGCTCAGCCGTCAGGTTGGGTCGAGACGACGTCGGCCAGGTCCCGAAGCGACTGTTCCCGTTTGGCCGCCCCCGGGCCGGGCTCCAGGCCCAGGGTCGAGAGCATGTCACGCCAACGGTAGACCCAGTCGTGCTTCAGCAGTGAGTTCGTGACGTTGGCTCGGCGTATGCGATCGATCCGTTCCGGCTGGCCCTCCAGCTCGGCAATGACCTCGAGGACTCGAGGGCCCGAGATCTCGGCCTTGATGATGGCGTCCTCCCAGTCGAAATAGCGGGAGAAGGCCTCACCATCCGGGGGTGTGCCGATCATCACGGTTCCCGCCGCCGCCCCTTCGAAGAACCGGTAGCCGATCTCCTGATCACCGGCCGTCTGGTTGGTCCGGTTGAACTTGGCGTAGTTGCAGATCGTGTAACGACTCCGCTGGAGGATCTTGGCCAGCAGCTGACGATGTGCTCGCTGGTCCTCGACCTCGAGTGTTCCCTTGATCGTGTCGTGGTAGTAGAAGAAGTCGTGGGCACATGCCCGTTCGAGCAATGCATCGTGGATGATGGGCGACCGCCGGCCCACATAGGCGACATCGATCGAGCGCGTCGGTGGATTCGGGAATGGGGAGAACCGCAGGGCGTCAACTGCAGGTGGAACATAGCCGACCGGTGGTGCAATCAACTCGTTCAGGCCGTTCACCGTCGAGTTCACGCCGAGGAAGATGTGGTCGAAGTCGTTCCATGGTTCCTGCATGAGCCGCCAGTTGTCGAGATCGGGCGTCCACAGTTCGGCAATGAAACATGCCTTCACAGCACATCGTTCCCGCCACCCCGTGATGGATTTGAGCACCTGCATTCGCCACGGATTGTCGAGGACGACGAGTAGAAGATCGTAGTCCTGCTGCAGCACCAGCTCCTCGGGGAAGGGCGAGAGTCGAGCGGCCAGCTCGTCCGATCGACTCAGGTACTTCGCCGCCCGGTAGAGCTTGCTGGACAAACTGAAGTCGCTCGTCGGAGTGTGCATGTCCGCAGACTCCATCCGGGCCAGCAGATCTTCCAGTTCGTAGAGGCAACAGTTCGCGGCCTGGAACCGAAATCCTCGCACCGAGACGACGAGAACCCTCAATTCAGTGTCGATATCCATACCACCGGGACCTTGGACCACTGTGCTACACCCCCGGCCATAGCGACACAGTTCAACATGTATGGCGGGGCTTGTCTCCCACAGAGGCTATCGTCGGCGTCGCCGGCACGGCCACACCGAGGTCGTGGGCGTGGGTGGTTGCACTCAAGGTCGTCGGTGCCGAGGCCGAGCGGAATCAGTCTGACGGAGTGATCTCGTCGCCCAGGTAGGGGGCGTAGGAGTCGGAGAAGATTCGGTCTATGAGTTCCCGCCGGGTCCGGACCTCGGCAGATCACGGAACCTCCGCCGACCGCAGCGCGGTCCTCGACCCCGAAGCCCAAGCCGACCTCGGTGCGGACTGAGGTGATCGATCCGGTCGCCGACGGTTCGGGCTGCGCGCCCGGATCGGACCCGCTGGCTGACGGCCGGTGATGGGGGTCGGCTTTCACCGGCTTGGGCGGATCGTTCTATACTTTCGACCACCAGGGCCGGACACCGGTCGAGGGTCGTCGGTGACGTTGAAGGCAGGGAGATTCGCGCTGCGATGGCTACAGGGACCGCATTGAATTCGCGCCAATGACGCCGATCCTGCCCACTATCGGCCAGACCCTGTCGGCCCACGCCCGAATTCGCCCCAACGAGATCGGGGCTCGGGACCTCGAGCGCTCCCTCACCTACCGGGAGTGGAACGAGCGGGCCTGTCGCCTGGCCAATGCCCTGGGCGGCCTGGGGCCGGCCAAGGGTGAGCGGGTGGCGGTGCTGGCCTACAACCGGCTGGAGTGGGCCGAGATCTACGCTGCCACGGCCAAAGCCGGTCTGACAGCGGTTCCCATCAACTTCCGGCTGACCGGTCGGGAGGCGGCGTTCATCATCAATGACTGCCGGGCTGCGGCCGTGATCGTGGAACATGCCCTGATCGACACGATCGAATCCGTTCGTTCGGAGCTGACCGTGCCCGCCGACCGGTTCGTGCTTCTCGGCGATCCCACCGACCGGAGTCGGGCCGGCTATCGGCACTACGAGGACCTGCTGACCGCCGGCTCACCGGTCGAACCGGGTGTGACGGTCAGGCCCGATGATACCGCCTGCCTGATGTACACCTCGGGTACCACCGGGAACCCGAAGGGGGCGATCCGCAGCCATCGGGGCCTGACCATGCTGGCCCTGGCCACCGGGTTGGAGTTCAGGTTCCATGCCCGGGACGTGGGCCTGCTGGTGATGCCGATGTGTCACGCCAACTCGCTCTACTTCTTCGTCACTCTGTTGTACCGGGGTGCGCCGATCACGGTGTTCTCGCTGGCCAGTTTCGATCCGCAACGGTGCCTGGCCGAGCTCGCTCGGGCCACCTTCTCGTCCCTTGTCCCCACCCACTACTCGATGATGTTGGAGATCCCGGAGGCCCGATGGCCCGACACCTCATCGGTCGAGAAGCTGCTGGTGTCGTCGGCCACCGCCTTCATCGAGACCAAGCGGCGGATCATGGCCATGTTCCCCAATTCCGGGCTGTATGAGCTGTACGGCTCGACCGAGGCGGGATGGGTGACGATGCTGCATCCCGACGAGCAGTTCGACCATCTGGGCTCGGTGGGGCGGGAGGTGGTGGGTTCGGCCCCGATCCGCATGCTCGACGACAACGGCGTCGAGGTGCCCGATGGCGAGGCGGGGGAGCTGTTCTCATCCAGCCCGTATCAGTTCGACGGTTACTGGAATCTGCCGGACAGGACGGCCGAGGCCATGCGGGGCGACTATCTCAGCGTGGGTGACGTCGCCCGGCGCAATGAGGACGGGTTCATCGAGCTGATCGATCGGAAGAAGAACATGATCATCACCGGGGGCGAGAACGTCTACCCCTCGGAGGTCGAGCAGGTGCTGGCCGAGCACCCGGAGGTGGCTGATGTGGCCGTGTTCGGGGTGAGCGATCCTGTCTGGAGTGAGCGGGTGGTGGCGGCCGTGGTTCCCCGAACCGGGGCCTCCCCCACGGTCGAGGCGTTGCTGGCCTGGTCGGCCGATCGGTTGGCCGGTTACAAGCGGCCCCGCCGGATCGTGTTTCTCGCCCCGGAGGAGATGCCCCGCAACGCCACCGGCAAGATCCTGCATCGCACCCTGCGGAACATGTTCGACGCCGGTCGTGAAGCTGGATCACCGTGAACGGAGTGATGAGATTCACAGTGAACGGAGTGATGAGATTCACAGTGAACGGAGTGATGAGATGAACAACCCCGATCCCCATGTTCCCGAGGATCTGAACGTCGACGAGCACAGTGTGGCCGCCTGGGTGGCCCGCTCGCTGGTTGAGCGGGGGGTGACCCGGGTTTTCGGGCTCCAGGGTGGGCACATTCAGCCCATCTGGGACTTCCTGGCCAAGGCCGGGGTCGAGATCGTCGATGTCCGCCACGAGGCGGCGGCCGTTCACATGGCCCACGCCCATGCCGAGCTGACCGGCACGCTCGGGGTTTGCCTGGCCACCGCCGGACCGGGGGTCACCAACTGCGTGACCGGGATGGCGAACGCCCACCTGGCCCGGATCCCGGTGCTGCTGATCGGCGGCTGCCCGCCCCGACCCCAGGCCAACATGGGCCCACTGCAGGACATCGCCCACGCCGCCATCATGGCCCCGATCGCCGCCTACTCCCGGACCGCCCGGGTGCCGGAGCAGGCGGTGCGTGAACTGGATGAGGCCATCGCCCGGGCCATGGGCGACGTCGGCGATCCCGGCCCGGTCTACATCGAGTTCCCAACCGACGTGCTTCGGGTCACGGTGCCGGCCAATCTGGTGCTCGACGACTGGCTCGGCCCCAAGCCCCGGCGCCTGTTGCTCCCGGAGCCCGAGAGGGTGGACGCCGCGGTCGACGCCATCCGGTCCGCCCGGCGCCCGCTGGTGATCTCGGGCCGGGGCGCAGCGGGGGCTTCCGACGAGCTGGCGCGGTTCCTGGATGCCACCGGGGCCCGCTACCTGGATACCCAGGAGAGTCGGGGTCTGGTGCCGGCTGATCATGACTCGGTGGTCGGGGCGGTGCGGGCCGCAGCCATGAGCCAGGCCGACCTGGTGATCACGGTGGGCCGCCGGCTCGACTACCAGCTCGGCTTCGGATCTCCTGCCGTGTTCGGCGATGCCCGCTTCCTGCGTCTAGCCGACACCGCCGGTGAACTGATCGACAACCGCCGGGGCGATCCCGAGATCCTGGCCTCGGTTGGCCCGACCCTGGACATCATCGCCTCGTCCCTGGTCGAAACCGGAGGAGCCGGTGAGATCGATGCCGATTGGGCCGACGGGTTGCGGGCCAAACATCTGGAACGGCTTGCGGCCGGAGCGGCCCGGGGGGTACCGACCACCGGTGATGACGGACGGGTCCACCCGATGGCCGTTTTCGCCGCCATCGGGGACGTGGCCGATCCCGACTACATCGGCATCGCCGACGGCGGTGACTTCCTGTCGTTCGCCCGTATCGGACTCGACAGCTCCACCTATCTCGACGCCGGGGCCTTCGGCTGCCTCGGGGTCGGCGTTCCCTTCGCCAACGCCGCCGCCCTGGCCCACCCCGGCCGTCAGGTGATTTGCGTGACCGGCGACGGCGCGTTCGGCATCAACGCCATGGAGATCGACACAGCCGTGCGCCACGGCGCCCGGGCGGTGTACATCGTGTCCAACAACGAAGCGTGGAACATCGAGCGGTTCGATCAGGAGATCAACTACGGCGGACGGGTGGTCGGCACCCTGCTCCGGGACTCCGACTACGCAACCATGGCCCGGGCGCTCGGGGCTCACGGGGAGCGGGTGACGGCGGCCGAGGAGCTTCCGGCGGCCCTGGAACGGGCCCTGGCCAATGCTCCGGCCGTGATCGACGTGGTCACCTCCCAGGCCGTCATCTCATCCGATGCCACCAAGGGCCTGGGCTGGGTTCCGGACTACCAACCACTTGCCGCCTGGGACGACGCCGAGCAGAAGCGAAGGGTTGGAGACTGAAGGTTCGGCCTGAGCCCGAGGTGAGCATGGTTTCGTCATCGCCATCGCCGCCGGCATCTCCATCGGCCTCGGCTTCGGCAGAAACACGGTTTTCGCCCTCATCACACGCGGACTGGCCGAGATCACACGACTCGGAGTGGCTCGCGGGGGCGATCCGCTCACACTCGCCGGGTTGCCGAACTCGGGGCGGAGATGCCGATCACCGAACAGGCCGGCGATTCACCCGATCCGACCCTCAGGTCGACGCCTCGCAGAATCGGGGTCCTGCCTCGTTGGACGGTCAGGGTTCATGAGCGAGACAGACGGCATCCTTTCCAGTCTGGCGCCACTCGGCGGGCCGCCTGCAGTCGGGGTCGGCGTCGACGGAGCAGCCGGCGACGTCGCTTGTCCCGCCTTCCGGTCCGGCGGGATTGGGGAGCGGGGAGAACCTCGGCTTCGGTGACAGGCGAATGCCTGTGCTGTGACTAGCGTGGAGGTCGTGTCGCAACGTCAGCCCGAGGGAGTGAGCACCGTGGTGCAGGCCTTCGACCGGCTTCGCTCCCAGCATCCGGCGTGGCGACTGCTGTCGGCCCGTCGGGCGCCACTGGTCGCCGGTTGCCTGAAGCTGCTGTTCGAGCAACGCTCGGAGCGGGTCCGCATGGAGGACGC
>JAHEJM010000066.1:0-2723 GCA_024638815.1 Acidimicrobiales bacterium
AGCTCACGGTCAACGGATCCGGCACACCGGCTTCCTGGGTCAGGGAGATGTAGAACTCGAGCGCCTCACGGAACTCGGGCTGATCAACCTGCGACTCGCCGATCGAGCCATCCTCATTCGCAGCCCACCAGGTTCCACCGAAGGTGTTGAGCACCGTGGTGAACGCTGCGCCCTGGTTACCCCAGCCCGGCACGCCACGGAGGCAGATGCCGTTCATGTCGCCAGCGGCTTCGATCTCTCGGGCGAATGCGTCAACCTCATCCCAGGTCGGACGCTCGGGCATGGTCAGGCCCATCTCCTCGAAGACGTCGGTGCGGTAGTTGAGGAACGACGACTCTGCGTAGAACGGAGCAGCGTAGAGCTCTCCGTCGAAGGTAAGGCCTTCCAGGATTGGCTCGAAGATGTCAGCCTGATTCCAGTCAGCGTCGTTCGCAGCCTGCTCGGTGATCGGTGTAAGCCAGCCGGCCTGGCCAAACTGAGGAGCCTCGTACAGACCGATCATGACCACGTCGAACTGGGTGCCTTCGGTGGCTACGTCACGGGTGGTGATCTCGCGAAGCTCGTTCTCCGGAAGGATCGTGTAGTTGACCGTTACGCCCGTCTCGGCGGTGTAGAGCTCAGGAGTCAGCTCAACGATGTCCTCCATCTGGGGATTCTGAACAATCGCAACGTTGAGTTCGCCACCTTCAGCTGTGGGCTCGGTGTCGGAGTCGTCATCGTCGGCCATCGCTTCGTCATCGTCAGTCGACGCATCGTCGGCGGCCGAATCGTCGGCGGCCTCCTCGCTGGAGGTGTCGTCAGCGGACGTGTCCTCGTCATCATCACCACATGCGCTGGCCAGAAGGGCCAGGGCGGCGATGGCCGCAAGAATGAGGTACCAGGGCCTCCTGGCCCGGCGGTGATCTCGAATCATGAAAGTCTCCCTTTGTGAACGGTCGAGGGAGCCATCGGACCCCCACTTGTACCTCCTTCTTTCTAGTTGGTTTTGTGTTGGAATGCAAGAGGTTTGTGGGAAAATCGGGCAGAGACGCAGGGTCTAGCACTTGCTAGCGTGTTGGTATATGGTTGACTCTGTGCAAACCGACACAATCCCACTTACGGCGGCGGCCTTGGCCGAACTCGGTGAGTCGGTCCCCGTGCCCGGCTACGACCGGGCAGGGCTCCGGCCCAGCATCGTCCACATCGGCGTCGGCGGCTTCCACCGTGCCCATCTCGCCACCTACGTCCACGAGCTCTGCGAGAAGGGACACCGAGACTGGGCCATCGTCGGTGCAGGAGTGCTGTCCTCGGATCAGGCGATCGCCGAGACCCTCGAGGCCCAGGACTACCTCTACTGTCTCATCACACGGGCGGCTGAGCAGACATCGGTCGAGATCATCGGGAGCATCGTCGACTACGTCCTCGCCTTCCCCGATCCGCAGCCGCTCATCGCCCGGATCGCCAGCCCCGATACCCAGATCATCTCGTTGACGATCACCGAAGGTGGTTATCCGGTCGACGACTCGACGGGCCTGTACGAACCCGACTCGGCGATGGCCGGCGACGGATCGACCTTCGCCGTGGTGGCCGCCGGGCTCGACAGGAGACGGCGAGCCGGGCTCGGTCCGCTGACAGTCCTCAGTTGCGACAACATCATCTCCAACGGTGAGGTCGCTCGCAGCTCGCTCGTCGGTGAGGCGAGGCGGCTCGATGCGTCATTGGCCGAGTGGATCGAGTTGTCGATCGCCTTTCCCAACAGCATGGTCGATCGCATCACGCCGGCCAGCAGCCGCTCGGATCGGGAATGGCTACGGACCCACTGCCGGGTCGAGGATCGCTGGCCGGTGGTCACCGAGCCTTTCCGACAGTGGGTCGTCGAGGACGCCTTCGCCGGCGACCGGCCGCCTCTCGAAGAGCTCGATGTCATCGTGACCAGCGATGTCGAGCCCTACGAGCTGGCCAAACTCAGCCTGCTCAACGCCGGGCACTCGAGCATGGCCTACCTGGCGGCGCTGGCCGGCATCGACCACGTGCACACCGCCATGGCCGATCCCTCCCTTCGCACCTACCTGCGAGCGCTGCTCGAGACCGAGGCCAAACCCGTACTGCCGCCGGTCGCCGGGATCCAGCTCGAGGCCTACATCGACTCGCTGATCGAACGCTTCTCGAACCCGCAGATCCGTGATCAGATCTCCCGGCTCTGCCTGGATGGCAGTGCCAAGTTCCCGAAGTTCCTGTTGCCGACCATCCGGGCCCAATTGGCGATCGGCGGACCGATCGCTCTGAGCGCCCTCGCCCTGGCCGGCTGGTGCCAGTATCTGGGAGGCTCCACCATGACCGGGAGCCAGATCGAGCCGGCCGCCGACCCGCTCCTGCCCGAAGCCGTCGAACACGCCGAGGCCTCACAGGCCAACCCACGGGCCTTCCTCGACTTCGACCAAGTGTTCCCGCCTGAGATCGCCGAGCATCCCCGTTTCGTTGCCGCCTTCGATCGGGAGCTCCGGCGGCTGCGAACCGGAGGCGTCTCCTCGGCAATCGAAGCCACGTTGAACGATCCCGAAGGTGACGATGACGAGTCGCGTAGCTGACGACATTCCTCCCCGTTTCCAGACGGAGCGGCAACACGAGATCGCACAGATGATCGTCGAGCTCGGCCGAGTGGGGGTGGCCGAGCTGGCAACGCGGTTCGGGGTCACATCGGAGACCATTCGCCGCGATCTCTCCGAGCTCCAGGAACAGCGGCT
>JAHEJM010000066.1:2823-23664 GCA_024638815.1 Acidimicrobiales bacterium
ACGAGATCGCACAGATGATCGTCGAGCTCGGCCGAGTGGGGGTGGCCGAGCTGGCAACGCGGTTCGGGGTCACATCGGAGACCATTCGCCGCGATCTCTCCGAGCTCCAGGAACAGCGGCTGGCTCGCCGGGTCCACGGCGGAGCAGTCGTCTTCGACACCACAGGGTTCGAGCCGCTCCTCTCGGTACGTGAAGAACTGAACACCGCGGAGAAACGTCGGATCGCTCGCCGCGCCGCCGACGAGCTCCCCCGTAGCGGCACGATCATGATCGACTCGGGGAGCACGTTGACGAGATTCGCCGAGGTGATCCCCAGGCGGCAGAACCTCCGGATGGTCACCAACTCCATACGCACGGTGCTCGCGCTGGCCGACGGCGAGTGGAGCGAGATCGTCGTGCTCGGCGGCCGCCTTCGGATCAACACACTGGCCATGGTCGACGACCAAACCGTGGACCAGGTGGAACAACTGGTTGCCGACACCCTCTTCATCAGCTGCGACGGGCTCTCCGCCAACCGAGGGCTCACCACTCCGTATCGTGAGGAGGCAGCACTCAAGCAGGCGATGATCCAATCGGCCCGCCGGGTCGTGGTCCTCGCCGACTACACCAAGTTCGACCAGGACCACTACGCCCGCTTCGCCGATTGGAGCGAGATCGACCTGCTCATCACCAACACCGAAGCGGACGCAGCTTCGCTGGCCGCAATCGAGTCTCGAGGTCCGGAAATCGCGTTGACATGAGCGATGCCCAAGCGACGGATCGTGGCAAGGAGCTGCAGCTCGAAGCTGTCGCCGTTGACGTCGCACGACTGGCGGCCGGTCACGTGCGGTCACGACTCGGTACCGCCAGGGCTGCCGACACCAAGTCGTCGCCCACCGACATCGTCACCGACACCGACCTCGAGACGGAGCGGCTGATACGCCACGAGCTGAAGGCCCGGAGCCCGGGATCGTCCATTGTCGGTGAAGAGCTCGACGACCAGCACGGCGACGGCAACGTCGGTTGGATCGTCGATCCTCTCGACGGCACGATCAACTTCCTGTACAACCTGCCTGTGGTCTCGGTCAGCGTGGCTGCCACCGTGCACGGGACCGTCGTCGCCGGCGCCGTCACCGACGTCCTGCTCGGCGAGACGTTCTCGGCGGCGAGAGGACGCGGCGCTCGCCGCGACGACGTCAGGATAGCGGTCAGCGGCGAACACGACCTCGCCAACTCGCTCATCGGCACGGGCTTTTCCTACGACGCCCAGCGTCGGGCCCATGAGGCCACGGTGGTCAGTCGAATCCTTCCCGCAGCCCGGGACATCCGGTGCTTCGGATCGGCCGCCCTTCAACTGTGTTGGGTTGCATGCGGCCGACTGGACGCCTGCTACCAGCAAGGCCTCAAAGTCTACGATTTCGCGGCCGGGGCGCTCATCGCCATCGAAGCCGGTGCCGAAGTCGAGCAACCCAGCGACAACGGACACGACCTCCTGCTGGCCACGACGCCACGGCTCCTGCCCACGATCCGAGACATCGTGGCCCCCTCACCGGTTCGCTGAGATGGCGTCGAGCAGCGGGCTGGCGGTCTCGTTGCACCTCCCTCGCCACAGGGCAAGGAGAACCGAATCGTCGGCTTCGGCGCCCTCCGACAGTCGACCGACGGCCAGCACCGCTTCCCAGCACCGAGCCACGCCGGGGGCCACATCCAGATCGGCGAGCACACGCTCCACATAGTCATCGTGTAACCGGCTAAGGATGTCGGGCGAGGATGCCGGGAGGTGGAGCAGCTCTGAAGCGCCCGTGGCCGGCCGGATCAGGAGCGACGAGCGCACGAAATCGGCAATCGGGTTCCCGACGCCGGCATCGTACCAATCGATGACGATCGGGCCGCGATCGCTCATCAGGACGTTGCCGGGATGCAGGTCGCCGTGACACAGCGAAGAGCCCCGGGGAAGGGATGCCAGGATTCTTCGAGCCTCGTTGCGCTCGCCAACCGAGAGCACGCACGCCGCATCGATTTTCTTGCCGACTCGATCGGCGAAATCGATCAGTGACGCCGGAGGGTCGGCGCCGTGTAGTGCCAGCTGTATCTCGGCCAGCTCAACGGCGACGCTCGTGACACTGCGACCGCCGTCTCGTACTTGTTGCCACATCGACTGACCGTCGATTCGCTCGAACACCACCGATTCACGGCCCTCGACGATCTCCAGACCAAGAACGGCAGGCGTCGGAAGACCATTGCTGTGCACAGCGGTCGTGATCTCGGCTTCGATGGCGGCCCAGGCGGCGGGAACACCGGGTCGGGGAACCTTCACCACGCTGCCCCGGCCATACTCGTAGACGTCAGAGGTTCGGCCAAGGGCGATGAGTCCACCGAGCTGGGTCATGGCCGATTCACCATGAATGCATTCTGCCACGCCGCGGTGAGCAGGTCCCCGTCAACCCGACGATGGCCACTCCGTCGTCGTCAGCGGCACCCCGCCAGGCCCGGGTTCAGCGGGCCTGCGGGTTCCCCTTCGAGTCCGCTGGCGGGGTGGAGAGCGAGACAACCTCGAATTCGAGCAGACTGGCGTCGGTGGCCACCGGATGTTGTGGCTTGGCCTTCCCGCCGCCCTGATCCTCGTGAGTCTCGGTGTGCTGACGCTGGAAGGCCTGGCCGTTGCGCCAGTTCTGGAACGCCTCCTCCGACTCCCACCGGGTGAGCACGAAGTAACGATTGTCACCGGCGATCGGACGTAGCAGCATGAACTCCTCGAAGCCGGGTTCCTGGTCGACCTGACCGGCCCGGGCGGCGAAACGCTTCTCCAACTCGGCCCCCATCCCTTCGGGGACCTCGATGGCGTTGATCTTGACTACGGACATGTTCGGTAGCGTAGTGGCGCCGGCGACGGCGGTGACCTCGGCCGGGGGGTTGCCGCCCGTGCACCGATCGCCTGCGGCTCGACGACCGAGCCCACCCACTCCCCCTGAACTTTGAGCCGTCAACGACCCGGTTGTGGGTCGTCCCGGGCTCAAAGTTCGGCGATCAGGTCGTCGGCGATGTGGACGCCGGCCTGGTCGGCGAACACGGTCAGGCACTGGCGACTCTCGGCGCTGGTCAACCGGCTCGATCGGCCACGCGCTGCTCATGGACGAACTGCTCATGGCCGTGACGTGTCGTGGCCGCGGGTCGGGCTCGGCAAAGCCGGGCGACCGGACAACCGTTGGCCCGTGCTGCTTAGCCGGAGAGGAAACCGCTGACGATCAACTCCGCCCGGCGGTCGAGTTGGGCCTGCTCGGGATCGGCGCCCTCCTTGGCCTCTTCCTCCCCTCGAGGGTCGAGGAAGATCTGATCAGGATTGGCGCCATTGGCCAGCCAGAAGTCACGAACGGCTTCGGCCCGCCGAGTGGCAAGCGCCATGTTGTAGTCCGCCGGCCCAGTGGCATCGGTGCGGGCGACCACCGTCACGGTGGCATCGGCATTGTTCATCATGAAGAACAACGGGTATCCGAGGAACTCGTAGAAATCCGGCGCGACCTCGGCACTATCGGTCTCGAAGATAATGTAGTCCTCGAAGTACACGGCGTAGGTGTCGGGGCGAATCTCGACACGGGGATCGATCTGGGTCTCGTCCACCACATTCTCCATACCGCCCATGATCACTGCGGCATCCTCCACTGCGCCCTGGGCCAATTCGGCCGTCGGGTACCACCCGCGCATGATGGCCTTGTTGTCGGCCATCACCGAGTACTGGGCGGCGCCCGATGGATTGTCGGGTGTGTCGGGTACAACGAACGGCTCCGACTCGGCCGACGACGCCGGTGCAGTGGTCGGGCTTGCCGGCTCGGTAGTTGGACTTGCCGAGTCGTCGCCCTCCGCGTCGTCATCGCTCCCCGAACCCCCTTCGACTTCGAGGGCGGCCTCGTCCCCGACGGTGTCATCCTGCGTGGAATTGTCGGACACGTCCGAGCCTGCGGTGATCTCATCTGACGAGTCGGTCAACATGGCGATCGTCCACCCCACTCCCCCGGCGACAACGAGCAACGCCAGTGCCAAGGCGGCCAAGCCGACGGTGCCGATTCCCCGCCGCGGGGTTGAATCCGGTCCATGCCCCGGACCGTTCATACCGTTCGTACCCCCGGTACTGGGCTCAGCGTGATGCTGATCCCGTGATACTCGCTCAAGACTGCTGGCCATTTGGACCTCCCGCCAATGATGGAAGTCGCAGCTCCTGCGACATCCGACATATTGGTTCCAAATGGTGACAGTACCACCTTCATACAGCGGTCGGCTCGCAACTCGAGCTTCGACACCCTCTGAGATTCGTCGGCCCGGTGACGGGAGGCCGCACCCGAAACGTCCTCAGCGACGTCGACAGCCTGGCACGCCGTGGACGGTCTCGGTCGAAGGGTAATCCGACTGTTGTTCGGGGTTTCATTGCGGCCCGACCCTGACTCGGTTGGAACCAACAGAATCAGCCCAAGGCCAGGGACGTTCACCACCAACGCCGGAGGGTTGGTCGGGCCGGAAGTCGCCGGGGCTGCTCCGTCAGCCCCGGCATGGGCAGATTTGAGGGAGCGTCCGAGCCCATAAGACCAGCGTCCAGCCAGTGACGTTCGGACCCCCAGGCACCGAACTCCGACGGCCGAATGGCTCGGTGCCGACCTCGGATGCCGCCGATGACCTCGATCTGGGAACACCGGATGGACGGGAAGCAGGATCCCGGCATCCAGCAGTAGTCATCACCGCACCGGCCGACGCGGCTAATGGACTCGATCACGACCCGGTCGACTTCTGCTCGAACCCGATTGATCACTTGCTCCTACCTTAGTAGGATAGAAGTATGACCACGACCAAACGAAAGGTCTCCGTCTCGCTTGATGCTGATCTGGTTGACGAGCTCGAAGCCAGCGAGGAGGCGTTGTCGGCCCAGGTCAACGAGGCCATCCGCAACGAACTCGTACGAAGGCGCCGACAAAGAGTACTCGGCGAAATGCTGGCCAAGCTGGACGAACTGCACGGCCCCGTCGACGAAGATCTGGTCGAGCACTACTCCCGCCTGCTGCAGTGAGCCCCCGACTTGTTCTTGATTCCGAAGCCGTCACAGTACTTGGAGAACCTCGCTCAGGCGGCTTCACTCAGGTTCGCGCTGCCCTAACTGCGGCGGACAGGCTCGGCCGCGATGTTGTCGTCACCTGCGTTACATTGGCCGAGCTGTACAGAGGTTGGAACCGAAGCCAGGTCGTCGATTCCATGCTGAGCCGGGAGTTGGGCGTGGTGCTGCGTGACACCGACCGGTCATTCGCTCGACTGGTCGGCGGCGTACTGGTTGCAGCGGATGCTGGATCTGAGCTCCTGGCCGACGCTCACGCCGTGGCCGCTGCCGTCGAGACGGGAGGGGGCGTGATCTTGTCCTCAGATTGTGAGGATCTTGAACGCCTTGCAGCTGCGTACCCAAACATTCAAGTCAGCAAGATCTAACCCGCGCCGGCCGGATTCGAACCCATAGCATCGGCCTTGCAGCCAGCGACGTTGTGAGCGAAGCGAACAACTCGGTTAGGTCGTCCTCTGGACGACCGGCGCGGACCTACTGCGACCACCTTCGAACCCTCGGCCCTGAGTCGCCCCTGCCAGTGTTACCAGCGTCGTACGGGAGAAGGGTGAGTGCTTCGCAGTGAGCATCGAGCCAGGTTCGAACCCCTACAGTTGCTGAATCGTCAGTCGCAAACCGAGGGCGTCTGCGAGGTGACGAAGATCATCCGGGTCGCTGGTAATGGCCACATCTCCCCGAGCTGCTGCTCCTACGACCACCGTGGCGTCGACAACATCAGAGGTCCCGGACTTGGCGCACGCGGTCCCTGCGGCTCGAGCCCGCGACTCGTCGAGGTGCTCGATTCTGCAGCCCTTCAACATCCTCGACACCTGTGGCTGGGGCCCACCGCGCCACCCTTGGGCGAGGACTCCTGCGGGCACCGTCGGCACCAGACCCCGCTCCAAGGCCTTGCGGTGGAGGGCCCAAAGTCTTCTGTCGGATCTGTCGGCGGCAACCAATGCACCGGCGTCGTATGTCAGCCCTGGCATTTCAGCGAACAGGCATCATGTCGAGAACAGAGTCCGCCCACGCAAGCTCATCGGCAGTGAACGTGCCGTGCTCCGCCTCCCAGTCGGCAACCGCAGCGAGCCCGGCCTCGATGGTCAGGGCTCGTTCGGCGGCGGCATTGAGCCAGGCCGACAGGCTGAGGCCACGTCGTTCGGCCGCTTCACTCGCCCGGTCGGCAACCGAATCCTCGAGAGCAACTGACAACTTCTTGACTGGCATGAACCCCACGGTACTACTCTGGTGCTACCGAACGCAAACCAGGCGCGGGGCCAAGCGCTGGGTTCGAAACAAAACCCGTTCGATGGTCGGCCGGTGTCATGCGAGTTGAGGATTGGGTGCGGTGTCCTGATCCGGCGGTTGGGCCGAAATCATATACCAGCAGCTGGTCAAGGTTTACGAACACGTGCCCGGCCATGTGCCCATCTTCGTGGATGTTGCGATGAGGTCCAAGCAGGTCCTGCGGCGGCCGGATTCGGCTCAATGTGAGATGCGGACGATATGGAGGCTCGTCGGGCGGGATGCCGATCGACGTGACCAGCTCCTCAATCGCCTCGGCCAGCTCGATCAAAGCGTCCGACTCGACACCGACCCACAGCACCGAGGCCCGGTCCGGTCGGGGGAACCTGTCGATGCCGCGCAACGTGACCGGGATCGGATCGCCGGTCCATCCCGGTTCGGATGACGCCGCTCCGTCCAAGCCCGCCGTCAGGCGATCGAGGGTGAGGTCGTCGACCGACCCGAGAAAGCGAACCGTGATGTGCCAGTTGTCGGAAGGCGAGAGGCGGCCGGGCAGCGGCCACTCGTCGTCCTTGGCGCGGGCCAGCATCTGGGCCAGCAGCGAGTTGGTTTCCTCGTCGGGTTCGACGGCCAGGAACAGCGGTCCGATCACGGGTCGAGCCTACTGGTCGGCCCGCGATCGGATCGAGCTACGGCAACTTCGCCATCACCACTCGCTGGCCGGACCCGGCGACAAACAAGGTGCCCGCTCTCCCCATTCGCTCCTGATAGCCGGCGTCGGGCATGAGCTTCGCCATCGACCGGTCGATCGATGCAGCGTCGTCATGGTTCTGGATCCACGAGACCTGGCTGATGCTGCCGACGGCCGCCATCGTGAACAGCCCCGAGGTCCCGGTCAGCTCTGAGCCGTAGTCGAGCATGTCGACGCCCCAGCTGATGGCCTCCATCTGCCGGCCCGGCGCCGCCGTGGCCGTGGTCACGACCACCAGCGGGCTCGGATCGGAGCCCAACTCGCCGGCCATGCCGATGACCTGTCCCATGACGGTCTCGGTCGGTCCTTCCAGAATGTCGACCGCGGCTTTGACTTGTTCGTGATAGTCGGCGTTCTGCATGATCGCCTGATTGGCGGTCATATATTGTTCGATGTTCTCAAGTCGTGCTGAGAGATAGAACGTGCCGATCGGGACCCCGGCGGCACCGGCCCACGCCCAGAACGGCACACCGGATATCGTCGTGACCATGTCCCGAACCGTGGTCACATAGTCGACCGCCTCCTGACCCATTCCCCGCCGCGCCTGTAGTTGAGCACCAAAGAGGTACATGATCGAACTCCAGTCTTTCCGGTGGTCACCCGACTCGCACTGTGCGGGTCCCTCCAGATCCAGAGCACCGTTCACGGCGGGGGCTGTCAATACCTGTAACCGTTCTGAAATGTCGGCGGGCGTGCTCCGAATTCGATGATGGGGCCGGCCGTGAGCTGGCCTGGCTTGAACGCTGGTCGGTGCCGTCGGTCGAACTGACTCCTGAGGTGTTGGAGAAAGCGATCACCCTGGCCACCACGAGGCAGGACCGTCTGCCAATGGCTGCCACCACAAGTCGCCGTCGACGCAACTCCGTCAAGTCGGTGCTGGACGCTGCAGTCCGCCGTGGCGAACTCGATGTGAATCCGATGACCAAGATAGAGTGGCGGATGCCAAAGCGCTCCGTCGAGATCGACATCTCCGTCGTGCCGTGGGTGGCCGACATCATGGACGTCTTCAACCACATCGCTCGGCTCGACTCGCCCCACCGACGGTACGCCGCCTTCTTTGCCACCATCGGCCTCTCCGGTATGCGCCCGTCCGAGGTGGCCGGCCTCATGTTTCCGACCTCACTTGCCCGATGACGGCTGGGGCCTCGGTCGGCTCCGAGGTGCTCTGACAACACCGGGTACCCGCTACAGCGGGAGCAATGGTGTCACCGATTCCAAAGCCCTCACGCCGGGCGGCCTCCGACATCCGAGAAGTCCCCTTGCCGCAATCACTCGTCGGTGTCCTTCGCCGCCACGTTCAGGACTCGACCCCGACACCCTGGTCTTCATCAACAACGCTGGAGCCCACGTCACCCCTCACAACTAACGGCAAGGCCGGGAGCCGTGCCCGAGTTCAGCTGTGGCCGGCCCCGCACCCGCTGTCCGCTGCGAGTGTCTACGACCTCCGCCACTCAGCAGCAACGACGATGCTCTCTGCGGCCGTCAACCCAGCCGAGGTCGCCCGCCGTCTGGGTCACTCCGTCGACATGCTCATGAAGGTCTACGCCGGAGTCTTTCACGACGAGAGGGATCGAGCGAACAAGATACTCGCCCAGGCCTTCAAGTCCCCTCCCGCGGACCGGCGCCTGTGGGCGTGGGCCCAGTATCCCGAGCACTCAGCACGGGGTCCGATCCAACCCGGCGCCGATGTGGACGATCCGGGCCTCAGGGTCGTCGCTGTCGCCGTCGAGCAGGCCAAAGATGGGAAGCCGAGGCCACTCGCTACCGGGGTCCACCAGGAACCCCGGTGTGGGGTCGTCGCACGGGTTGTGGAACAGGACATCGGGGTAGGCGATCTCAAGCTCGATCACTGTAGACCCAGCGGTGATGCCGCGATCGGTGGCGAGGCGGTCGGATGTCGTCAGGTAGTAGTGGAAGATCGGCCCACGTTCCGGGTCCTTGGGGACGACGTCTCCAACCCAACTTGTGAACTGGAGGTACAGGAACGGCTCGTCCCATTGCACGTCGCGGTCGACGTCGGGCGAAACCTGGACGCTCTCAAGAGCGGGAGGGCCCAGAAGTTCGGTGAGAACCTCCACCACCGTGTCCACCTGCTGGCCGAACGAGACGACACCCAATCCGTCGTGGCGTAGTACGAGACCATGCTCGGTCGGGGCCGGCACCGAGGTTGAGACTGTACTCGACGTACCGGCACCGGCCGGCGGCGTGGTCATCGGGTCCCCCGTTCCCGTCCAAATGGTGGAGGTCGTGTCCTGCGACGCAAGCGACTCGGAGGCGGTGGCGGCTGACTGGGAGGTGGTCGGGCCGGCGATCGATCTGTCGTCCTCCCCGCAAGCACCGACCGTCAACACCAAGGCCAAAACCACCAAGACCGTGTCGCAACAGCGCATATTCCAGCTCCTCTCGGCATCATACGACCCTGGCCCGCCCCGTCGACAGGGCCCAAAGCCCTCGCCGGACGCTTGGTCTCACGGCGAGCGTGCGACGCCGCACCTCCCGAGGTGGTTCGACGGTACGGCCCCAGTCGGCAGACCGACGCATGGCGGCAAGTCTCTGACAGCATCGGTCCTTTGTGGAACGGTGATGCCGACTTATAACAGCGGCAAACAACGTCGTTGCGCCTTGGATACGCGAGGGGCAGGCACGCTCGGGACGGTGGGGACGTTGTGCTCTACCGAGACGGTGGTCACTACGGTTCGCTGGAGTTGTGAACCTTCGCTCCACCCTGGCTCGAACGCTCGCCTTGATCGCTGCGTCGCTTCTTGCCATCGTCGCCTGCGGTGGCGAGACCGACGTTGGCACGGCCACCTCGCTCGACGCAACAACCCCGGCGGCACCCACGACCAGGCTCACGAGTTCGGCGGCCTCGGCATCGACCACGACGACAACGGCCTCCGCCACGACCACCACGGGTGCGGTCTCGTCCACCACGGGTACGGTCACGACCCCATCAGGTACGGTCTCGACCACTCGCCCCTTTGACACCGTCGGGCGGGACCTGATCGGCCACATCCTCGATACCCAGTGGACCAGGGGCAACACAGTCCAGATTTACTTGATCGCCGACAGGCCGATCGGGCTGACCTCGGGGACCCGATTGCCGTTGGCCAGGCCCGGCGGCCGAATATCGCTCAGGCTTGGCCTCGCTGATTGGTCGGATATCGGTGGCTTGCGGGGGCCCTACGACCGGGAGTGGGATGGGGAACTACTGCTCCTTGATGTTGTCGGCAAACTCGGTTCGTGGGATCGGTACCAGGTTCGAGACCAGGTCTCGGTGAACGTGCCGGCCGGCCAGGGCCTGGTGGCGGCAATGTGCTTCGAGGGTGACATGCCGCACGCCGTCGAGCTGCGCTTCACCGACGAGGGACCGCAGATAATCAGAGCGTGGGAAGTCGACCTTGGCACCATGGTCTTCCAGCCCGTCGATCCCACCGCCATCACGTGCCCCGACCTGGGGGCCCGACCCATCGGACCGGGAGCCGAGGGCGCGATCATCGCCGGCCGTGGTCGAGCGGCCCGGGACGGCAGCCTCGGCGATCTCATCGATCTCAGCGGCCAGACTCCCCAGCCGCTGCCCTTCGAGTCTCGCGGGGGCAGCCTTGTGGGTGGCCAGGCCCGGGGCGACGATCTCTCGTTGTCACTCGTGCGCGACCACAGCCTCGAGCCGGAGGCCGGCTGGCTCCAGCTCAACGCGTTCCTCGGTTGGGACTACAGCGGCACGGCAATCTGGCGCGTCATCGACGCCGTTCCACTGACCAATATGAACGCCGTCGGCGACGAGTGCTGGACACAAACCGGTCAGTGGGTGGTGGCCATCACCGAGGAGGGCGAAACTGCGCCGACACCCATCGAGGCCTGGACCGTGTCCGATGATCGAACAGAGATCGTCCCGGTTGATGTAGCCGAAGTCACCTGCGTGTACCTCGGCGATTAGAGAACCAGTCGACAGCCATACGGGACATGCGATTTTTAGCCCAATCCCGTTGCTGACCGAAACCGGCAACCCGGGTAGCGTCCAAAATCGAGTGGCCAGCTCGATCATGCAGCGTCTCGGCAGCCAGACCGTCCGAGAACGGTACCCTTCCCGAGCGCTCGGAAACGACGGAGCCCGAGCATGCGGCCTGGCGGCTGAAACCCGCTCCAATCCGGCATCTGGCGTATCGGCTTGGCGCATTCCATCAGCCCACTCTCAGTGGCCGCAGACCCAAACTCCGTTAGGACCTTCTCCGTCAGGTCCGGCGCGGAGAGAGGGGGATTCGAACCCCCGGTACCCTCGCGGGTACAACGGGTTTCAAGAAGGTCGGCGAGGGTGCGGCTGAGGCGCTTAAACCGCTTGTTCATTGGGATTTCGGCGGCAGCGTGTTGAACCTTGGCGGCCGGGATCGACTCTGATTCGCCCCTGCCAGTGTTACCAGCGTGGTACGGCGGCTCACTCGAACTCGACTCGGGTGGACAGCCACTCAGCCGAGTCGGCTTCGCTGACCGACCTCTCGGCAACGGCCAGCATCATCCGTTCGGTGTCATCGACATCGGGAATTGGAGCGATCCGAGCTCGACCGTTCAGTTCGATGAACACGGTCTGGGTCCAGACCGCCCGTTTGTTGCCGTCGGGCAGCGGGTGTTGCGTGCGAGCCGCCAGCACAGCAGCTGCCTTGTCGACGAGATCAGGCTGGAAGTCCTAGTCCTCGAACCCCGACTGCGGTTGCCTCGATGCCTCGATGCCTCGAACTTCGGAAGTGGGTGTTAATGGGGGTCTTACCCGACACGAGCCTTGATAAAGTAATTGCCGATCCATTTAATTAAGGACACGATCGGTGAGGAGACCACGGATGGACCCAGCAGCATTCCGTTCAGCTGAGCGAGGTCGAGTCACCAAGGCGCTCGAAGGCTACTGGACCTTCCACCCCGGCATTCTCCCACGCGAGCTTCCGCTACCCCAAGAGATCGCAACCTTACTCGATGAGGCTACGGGTGCGGTCCATCGCCTTGGGGGCGTCGGACGACTCATTCCCAATCCTCACCTCCTCATCGGACCTCACCTGCGACTCGAGGCGGTGCTGAGCTCGCGAATCGAGGGCACTAAGACCGATGTCGGCCAACTGCTGCGGTACGAGGCCGGAGAGCCGCCAGCACCAGCTGACGCCGACGACGCTCGGGAGGTTCGAAACTACGTCGTCGCAATGGAACACGGCTTGAGGCGGATCGGCGAGGGCTTTCCTCTTTCGGTCCGTCTGCTGCGCGAGATGCATGGCCACTTGCTCGCCGGAGTACGAGGCCAACATCGCAGGCCGGGCGAGCTGCGGACAAGTCCAGTCTGGATCGGCGGCACCACGCCGGACAACGCTGTCTTCGTACCGCCACCTCCCGATGCCATGTCGGCCATGCTTACGGATCTTGAGTACTTTCTCCACGACCGAAGCCTGCCGCTGTTGATCCAACTGGCCTTGGCTCACTACCAGTTCGAGGTCATTCATCCGTTCTTGGACGGCAACGGCCGTATCGGCCGCCTGATGATCCCGTTGGTGCTCGTCCAGCGGGCAGCCTTGTCGCAACCGCTGTTATACCTGTCCGCGTTCTTCGAGCGCCGCCGGAGCGACTACTACGATCATCTCCTCTTCACCAGTCAGACAGGTGATGTCATACCGTGGATCAGGTTCTTTCTCGAAGGAGTGCGACTGCAGGCCCGCGACGCCGAGGAGCGGGCGGTACGGGTTGTGGAACTCCAACACCGGATGCGAAACGATCTCCTCGACGAGGGGAGACCGAATTCGGTGGTTCGCCTGGCAGAGCGTCTGTTCTCGGTGCCGATCATCACTGCCCAACAGGTAAGTTCGATGCTGGATGTGACACCACCGACCGCCTACACGGCGATAAACGCACTCATCGAACGAGGTGACCTGCGGGAGATAACAGGGAAGGATCGCAACCGAATCTACGAGGCGCCTCAGGTCTTCGACGCTGTCTACGGTGACGTCGACCTGCCCGATCAGGATGGCGACAGCCAGATGGCTCTCGGTCTTGATCGGGGCTCCTAGACTGCTCATGCCTCCTCGATCCCTCTGGGGTGCGGTGCTGCCTGGGCGACTTCCGACCCGACCTCGCCCCGAGGGTTAGGGTTGGTACGAACTAGACACAGTTCCTTGTCCCGATGCGGTCCTGATGCGACTAAGTTCGAACCCACAGAGCCGACGCGCAGCCAGGGACGTTTCGGCGAAGCCGAAACTCCGTTAAGGACCTGCTCCGTCAGGTCCGGCGCGGAGAGAGGGGGATTCGAACCCCCGGTACCCTCGCGGGTACAACGGTTTTCAAGAAGCGTGGCGTGGGTGGCTCTGAGGCGCTCAAACCGCTTGGTTACTGGGATCTCGACGAGTGAGTGTTGGCCGTTGGCGACCGAAATCATCCCTGATTCGCCCCTGCCAGTGTTACCAGCGTGGTACGGATCTGGCCGAAGGCTATTCGCTCGGCGAGCCATTCAGGCAGGTCGGCTTTAGTGACCGACCCCTCGGCAACGTTCGTCGTCATCCACCACTGGAACGCCGGTTGCCGAGCCGCCTCCTCGGTTGCCGTCGTGCTCGTGGTCTTGATCCATCGTCGATGTGCTCACCATCGTCATTGGGAAGGCGAGTGCAGGGTGTTGTGTCTGGTGATGAAGTCTCGTAGGGCGGGCCGATCAGGACCGGCTGGCCGTCGCCAGTACGGCGGGCTGGGCCAGTGGGATCCGCCCGTCGACCACCAGCGAAGCACAGGACTCGATCAGCTGGGCTTCCATCGCCGCCTTGGCCGCCTCGGGTGCCTGGTGGGTGAGCGGTGCCATGGGTGTGGCGTTGACGTACTGCCAGAGGAACTCGGCTGGGGCCGGGAGATCGAGTCGGGCCAGGTACTCACTCGTCTCGATGTCGACGAAGCCGGCTCGAGTGAGGAGGTCGCCCAGCGCAGCAGGATCGCACATGGAGAACACGACCCTCACGAAGCCACCCAGTTCGGGTTTGATATGGTCGACGATGGCTCGTTCCAGGTTCTCGAAGAGCGGCTGTATGCGACCGGGGGCGTTGATGACCGCCCGGCCACCGGGCGCCAGCACTCGGAGCATCTCTGCTACGGCGGCTGACTTGTCCTCGATGAACATCAGTCCCATCTGACAAAGCACCACATCGAAGGAGTGGTCCTGGAAGGGGAGCGATGTCGCATCGGCGTGGCGCCACTCAATCGGGGCGCCTTCGAGCTGGTCAGTTGCAGCGGCAGTCTCGATCATGTCGGGTGCGACATCGATTCCTGTGACCGACCCTGCGTCGCCGACTGCAGCCGCTGCGAGTCGAGTGACCAGACCCGTGCCGCAGGCGACATCGAGTACAGCTTCGCCAGGCTTGAGTGCAGCAGCGCTCAGCAAGTCGACCGAGAAGGGCGTTGCGATGGTCGGAACGAAGAAAGCCTCGTACCTCTCTGCGGCGGATCCGGAGTAGTTCTCGAAGGTGGCGTTGCTCATGGGTGTGTGCTCCTTAGACGGGAGAGGCATGGAGGTCGGTCCGCAATACCGGTGGGTCGGGGAAGTGACGGGTTCGCCACCCTTGTGTCTGCCGTCTCCGCCTCGTGGTCGGGAAACTGACTTCTCGTCAGTGGTCTCACGGTACGAACTCGGCGGTTCCGGCCGCATCGCCCAGGTGTCCCATTTCGTGTCCAAACGCAGTGGGTCAGATGCGCCATGATCTCGGCCCTGCGACCACCCGCTCAGAGAAGTTGGTGCTCGTAGGCGTAGGCGGTTGCCGCGGCCCGGCTGTTGACGCCCAGCTTGGCGAAGATGTTTTCGAGATGCCGGCGTACCGTGTGTCGGCTGATGGCCAGCTCTTCGGCAATCTCGGGATTGGTCTGGCCCGCTGCCACCTGGGCGAGCACCTCAAGTTCACGCCTGGTCAGCGTGGCGCCTCTCCATTCGGTTCGCGATCGAGTGCCAAGTCCGTCGATCAGAGGCCTCAACCGGGCTAGATCGGATTCGGCGCCCAGCGAAGCGAACGTGGCAGCGGCGTTATCGAACTCGAGCGACGCCGTGGTGGCGTCGCCCAGGGAGGCGCACCCAAGTCCTATGAGCACGCCGGTGCGAGCCGCCTCGTAGGGCATCGCAAGCTTCTGCCACCTGCTGGTGGCCGCTCTGAGTTCGGCCAGTGCGCCGGAGATGTCGCCGCCATCGAGCCGCACCGCGCCACTGGCCTGCTTGGCCAGAGCCCAGATGACCTCCGAGGTGGAACCGGCAGCAATCTCGTCAAGCTCCGCCGCCGCGGCGGCAGCCGCCTCACGATCACCCGCGGCCCGGTGGATCTCCACGGCTGCGGGCAGAAGAGCCGCTCGACGGGTGGGCAGGCAGGCCTCGCGAAGCCCCCGCATAATGATCGCCGAAGCGGCCGCCACCTCGCCGCGATCCAGCGAGAGCAAAGCCAGGCCAGGCAACGGCTCATATCCTGCTCGACTCGCCCGTGCGTAGCCCTCGGCCGCAGCATCCGTTGATCCCAAAACCCTGAGCAGCTCGGCCTCCTGGTAGTAGGCAAGGCCAAGCGCGGGTTGAGGCGGATTGCTCAGCCGGTCGAGGGCCAGCGCCGCCGCGGCCACTGCTTCCTCCCAGTCCCCGGCTGCTTGCCGGAGTTGTGACACGTGCACAAGGCACTGCCCGCGATAGGGCACCAACTCCGGTTGGGCCTGGCACCACGAGTCAAGAGCAGCCGTCCACTCCGACGCCCGAGCCACGTCGAATACCTGCATGCACTCGAGAATCACCGCGCAGTAGACGATGCCCGAGGCGATTGGACCCACATCGCCCGCCTCCACCGACAGCATCACGTCGTCGAGCTTGGCCACCCCGCTGGCCGTGTCGCCGCGGGCGATCAAGGCCTGGCCGTGTGAGAGCGTCGCAAGCGCCACGAGATCGGGATCGCCGAACGAGGCCCCAATCTCGCCCGCCTGCACCGCCAGGCCGGTTGCACGATCGGCGTCGCCCGCAGCCAGCGCGCCAAGCAATTCCGGAATCAGCAGATATCCCGAGGCCGCACACTCGGTTTTGTCGCCGATGGCGCTCTCGGCCCGGCTGAGCCAGCCACTCGCGTGCGCCATTCGACCGTTCAACATCAGCGTCAGCGCCAGCCAGCACGCACAACGAGCAGCCTCGGCGTTCTCCCCAACCTCGAGATACCGACCGTATGCGGCCTCCCAGGCGTCAACGCTGACCTCGTCATCTCCGCGGAGATACGCGGCCACGGCGAGAACTTCAAGGTCTGCCGCTGCCAGTTCCTCCAACGCCAAGCCGACCAACAGCCGATAGGAGTCGGCCCACGCACTGGGCGCCAGCCTGTCACCGATGGATGCCTTGTCGACCATCCCCGCAAGCTTCGCACACCCCGCAGCTCAACACCTTGCAAACCCGCTCAGCGGCGGATGACGCGCCGCAGCTCAAGACGCCCGCTGGAGCGCGTCGCGTTCAACCTGCAGCGTGGAGTCGTGCAGCTCTCCGGCCTTGGTAATACTGAGGGAAGCAAGCCAGCGATGCTCCCATCGCCTCCAGCAACGTCACCCGATCGCTGTTCTCAAGACTGATGGAATCAGAAGAGGTTCGCACGAAGTGTGGCGACAACGGCGATCAGGTCGGAGACCGACTCGACGAGATAGTCGGGCGACAGTGGATTTCTGGGGGCCCGTACAACGAACCTGCTGTCGTGTTACCCCTGTGTTACCAGCCCTGACGCATTCGACGAGCTTGCTTGGAGACAGGATGTGCCGTCACAAGAAGACCGTCATTTCCGGCGGGTTTCTAGCGGTCCTGATGCGACTAAGTTCGAACCCACAGAGCCGACGCGCAGCCAGGGACGTTTCGGCGAAGCCGAAACTCCGCTAGGACCTGCTCCGTCAGGTCCGGCGCGGAGAGAGGGGGATTCGAAACCCCGGTACCCTCGCGGGTACAACGGTTTTCAAGAAGGTCGGCGTGGCTGGCCGTGGGGTGCTGAATCCGCTCGGTTACAAGGGTTTCAGCGGGTCCGTGATGACCGTTGATGGCCGCGATCGGCCCCGATTAGCTGTTGCCGGTGTTACCGGCGTGGTACGGGAGAAGGGTGAGTGCCTCGCAGTGAGCGGGCTTGACCACGCGGAAATCACGGGCGTCGAGCGTTGCGATCGCAGTCAGATTGAACCGTTCCGCCAACGCCACGATAGATGCGTCAGCAGCATCCAAGCCGAGGTCGGCGTAGGTGATGATCAACTCCGCCACTCGTTGCCAATCGGCTGCAGTCAGATGTTCGACGGTCATGTCGCCGCCTGCAATCGCTTCATACAACAACGACTCGGCCCGAGCATCCAGCTGGCGCCGGATCAGCCAGCCGGCCTCGGCGACAACAAGCGGACTTGTGACCAGCGGCCCAGGATGGGACTCCAGCAGCTGACGACACGCTTCGTGGTCGCGGTCGTCGCTGTCGGCTGTGGCCAGAAGCGGACCGGTGTCAACGAGCAGCATCAGGCCCCGTCGCTACCGAATCCGTCCTCCAGAAGCTCCTCGGATTCGGCTCCGCCTCGATCAGAACCTGACGCCCCGATTGCTGCGAAGGCTAGGCTTCGTTTCTTCACACCGAAGTGTTCCGCCAACGTTTCCGCTGCGAGCTGGTCGGGCGTGACACCACGGTTCTTGGCCTCTTCGGCCAGCCGGACGGCGAGATCTTCCGGAATCTCGATCGTAGACATACTCTGAGCGTACACCGCTCGCCACCACCATCGCAGGCCGTGAAGCTCGGCCGGGCGGGTTTGGCTACGGTTTGGGCTACGGCCGATTGATACGTTCGAAGTGCCTCCGTCGGTTTCGTTCAGGCGAGCGGTGCACACCGGCGCCGCCGGACACCTGCTCGATCGTCACAACCAGAATTCTCCGCAAGGGCTTCGACGCTGCGTCTGGCCCGCTGTGCTCGGGCTCGGGCTCAACCATTGGATCGAGCCGACCGCCGTTACGATACCCGCCGACCTCGTCAGGCCTCCGGGATGACCGACGGGATCGAGAAGAGCTTACCGAACCGGCGGAGGTACTCGGCATCGTCCTCGATGGTGGCCAGGGCCACCCATTCCTCGTCGGACACGCTGCGGCGGTTGCCGGCGAGCTCCGGACCACCCCAGCCGCAGGTCCATCGCAACCGGGGACGGTTGGTAGTGGCGGCCTCGTAGATCACGTCGGCCACCTCCGACGGGTCGCCGGGATCAGCCAGTCCGGCGGCGTAGAACTGGAACATCCGTTGGTAGGCCCGGTCGTAGGCTCCGCTGTCGTTGGGGGCGTCCACGTTCTTGGCGAGGATGGCCGTCTTGACGATTCCGGGCTCGATGATCGCCACCCGGATCCCAAAGGGGGCGACCTCCTGGGCCAGTCCCTCGCTCAGCCCCTCGACCGCCCACTTCGAGGCCACGTAGGGCGACTGGGCGATGGCGGCCACCACCCCGGCCACGGAACTGATGTTGATGATGCAGCCAGCACCCCGCTGCCGCATCTGGGGCAACACGGCCTGCACACAACGCACGACACCGTACAGGTTCACATCCATGGCCTCGGCATAGCGCTCGACCGGCGATTCCTCGAGCACCCCATTGGCTCCAATACCGGCATTGTTGACCAGCACGTCGATACCACCCGATGCGGCGGTCACGTCGGCGACGGCCCGGTTGACCGATTCGGTGTCAGTGACGTCGCACACCACAGGGTGCACCTCCACCCCGGCCTCGGCCGCCATGGCCGCCAGCCGCTCACCCTTGTCGAGTGAGCGCATCGACCCGTACACGGTCCAGCCCCGGGCGGCCAGGTCGACCGCGGCCGACCGCCCGATTCCCGAATTGGCGCCGGTAATGAAGGCAACAGTCATGACCCCGATCGTAGTTCGGCTCGTTCCGGCTCACCCGGCCGAAGATTCTGCCCTCTCGGGACTCGCAATGGACACAGTGCCCGAGCCCCACCGGGAGCGAGGGCAACGATCTCGAACAGCGACGACCCGTCAACCTTGCCATCCAAACCGAGACAGGTAGCTCCCCCACCGGCCCAGCGCCTTGCGCTCCCCGGTGTCGTAGGCCTCGGAGCGGGACGTAGTTTCGCATCGCCAACACCATCATCACCACGGACACTACGGCACCCCATGCCCGGCGAAGTGCCCGGAAAGGTCCCCACCACCGATGGTGATATCATGTGGAGTCTTCCCACCCGGTTCCGGCGTCACCGTCGTGGTCGCCTCTGGGCAAACGATTCTCGTCGCCGTCGACGTGTTGACCGTGCTCTCCCGGTACTTCTGGCACTACAAACCTGTGTGCCCGATGCACCAGTCCCGGGTACTGACAGAGTCGTCCCCAGGCCCCACCGTGGGCCGCCACTCTCGACAAGTCCGTCGCCGAGCCGCCAAGCCGATGCCTACTGCCGGCGAAGCACCACGACGACCGCTACCGCCCGAATTCCCCATCCCGCAGGCCATCATTCGCCTCGCTACCCGCCATCCGGCGGAGCGCTCGCCTCAGGTGGCACGCATCGTTCACTGCCGAGCCCAGTAGACCGAGCGCCCAAGAGGAGAATCACGGCCCCGGTCGACTCCTGGGGCATCTCCGGGACCTCCCAGCTGGCGGTGGGACGCTCGACGGGACGCTCGGCGGGACGCTCGGAGGGACTGGTCCCCTCGGTCCCACCCAGATCGCCTGGTGCCCGGGGTCGAGCGAGGGGTACCCGAAGAACTTGAGCCAGCTGATTCGACGAAGTGGTCAACCCGTACCGGCAGGAATCCTTCAGCATCCCTCGACGCCCGTGCAACACCACGGTCGCTTGCTCAAGGTAGTCGAGCCTGAAGCCAGCGGTGACTATGCCTGGCGACAAACGAGCCGTGCGCCAATGGTTGACAACCGGACTCGCACTCGATATCAAGGACTCATTCGGAACCGGAGTTGACCCCCATCTGAGGGCTCCTGTTCTCGCTCGAGCGGACCAGCTCCTGTCAATGCCCAACCACCCGGCGGCCAGCTCAGCCTGAGCGTTGTCACGGTCGTGGGTGATTGACGACGTATCCCTACATGGGCGTCATGGACCTCTTTGAAACCAAGGCAGTGGTGGCCTACACAAGCGACGAGACGGCCCAGTTGCTCTCGATCGGTTGTGTGGTCCTGGAGCTGGTCCCCTCCGGCCTCGACTTTGGTCAACGTCGGTCGCCCACGCCGGAAAGGAGACTCCCCGATGACCACGACACCACCAGGCGATCTGCTCGACATCGACGCGGCCGCCAAGCGCCTCGCCGTCACCGAGCGCTTCATGCGCCGCCTTGTCGCCGAGCGCCGCATCCCGTACTTCAAAGTCGGCAAGTTCGTTCGCTTCGACCCGGACGACCTCGACATCTGGCTCGATGAACGCCGAGTCGACGTGCCGAAACTGTGACCCATCAGAAGGTCCAGATCTTCTCCGTACAGGTGCGCAGCACCGACGCCGGGCGGAAGCAGTACCGGGTGCGTTGGCGGATCGACGGCCGGGGCAAAACCCGGGCGTTCAAGACCAAGGCTGAGGCCGATCGCCTGCGGTCGCAACTCATGGTGGCTCAGAGCCTGGGTCTACGTTTCGATCAATCGACGGGCTACCCGATCGAATGGTCGAGATCCGAGGCGAGCTGGTGGACCTGGTCCTCGGAGTGGCTCGTACTCAAATGGCCACGATGGGCCGGCCACACTCGTCGCAGCGGCGTCGAGGCGTTGGTCGCCGTCACACCGCATCTCGTGAAAGGCCGTGCTCCGAAAGCTCCGGACGATCTGCGCCCGTGGCTCTGGG
>JAHEJM010000067.1:0-9568 GCA_024638815.1 Acidimicrobiales bacterium
GGAGCCCCCTACTTGTAGCGGTAGGTGATGCGTCCTCGGGTGAGATCGTACGGGGTCAGCTCAACCTGGACTTTGTCACCGGGGAGGATACGGATGTAGTGGCGTCGCATCTTTCCCGAGATGTGGCCCAAAACAGTATGACCATTCTCGAGTTCAACCCGAAACATGGCGTTGGGCAGGGACTCGGTGATGGTGCCTTCGAGCACGATCGTATCTTCTTTATGCTTCGGCAGGAGTCGTACCTTTCGTTCCTTGCCGGACGGCCCAGTGACCGGCCGGCGTCGTTCTCACCGTGAGTGTTGTTCTCGGTGTTGTAGCCGTTGAATTCGCATCGAGGTTGCCGGCCACAGGGCCGACCGATGCCTCCACCGGGGTTTGGACCGGCAGATTGAATCCGCCTACCATCCTGCACCAGCGACGCCCTGTGCCAGAGCGACCCGAGTGGTTGGATGAGCGGGCAGGTCCGTAGTGCAGCATCCCGGGGCAAAAAGGCCATAGGAGTACTGCGGCAGACCAACGATCTATGCTAGTGGGCCGGAGAACGGCCAACAACACGCGAGCTGCTCGAACCGGTCTGATCGCCCCGCCTCGTGGGCCGATGACGATGATTCGGGAGACAATCGATCCCCCCAGTCGTTTCTCCTCACCGGTGCCATCGCCGCAGTGATCGGCATCTCGTACAGCCTCGGGGTTCGAGTGCTGCCACGAATGGGAAGTCGACAAGTCTTCTGCGTCGCCTACCAAACCCATGCCGTTTGTTTACGAAATCTTTGGGCCACCAGGGCGGCCAGAGTCACCAGCAAGGGACTCAGTACAAGCAGGATCAGTCGGGCCGTCACTCGATCGAGGACGGCCTCGACGGTCCACATCGCCGTGCGATGGGCGCTCCGACGGAGTCGAATGACGGGAATCGACCGTACTCGCTCGATCTCCCGGCCCGCTTTAGCTGTTGAGCTGATAGAGGCTGGGCACGAAGTGGATCTCGAAATGGTCGCGGTGGCGCGACCGAACCAATTCCACCAGCTCCGAGTCGGGAATTGAGACCGGAGTCAGAACGACAACGGATGCCCGCAAATCCGAGATGGTCTGGTCGAGGCTCGAACTGAACACTGGAAGCGGAAGCCTACTCGTTTCGGGCGGGAACGGGTCGTGGAATCCGATGGGCTTCAAACCGTATTCCGGGTGTTCGGAAAGACGGCTCGCCAAGTCGGAACCGATGTCACCCGCCCCCACGATCAAGGTTCGGTGGTTGACCCACCCTCGTCGGCGTGCCGTCCGAACGACCTCATTGGCGCCGGTCCGGAAGGCGAGGACAGCAACGATCGACCCGACGACCGACCACCACCAGATGCGGCCGAGATTATCGCCCAGGGCAGGGATCGTGCCGGTTCCCCTGTCGCTCAAGGCATACACGATGGTGCCGGAAATCAGGCGCCCGGACAACCCCGAAAGGTCGTTCAGGACCGACGGCTGGAGGCGGCAGCGATACACAGCCCGGCCGATTCAGTGAGCACAACGAAGGCGAGTGCAGTGGCGGCGGCGGCCGCCCACGTCGCCCCGAACGTACCGTTGGGGTAGTTATCAGGAGGAGGACATCGCCGGCCATGACCCACGGACGGTTCCGCGCCGAGCCGAGACCCGCACGACGCGCTGCCAAGCAGTTGGCGGCGGGTTCACGACGGTGGATTGAACGAGTTGACCGGCATTTCCCGAGCCGGCCGGCGGCCGCTCGTTCGGCTCGATGAGCGTCGTTGGTCGATCGAGCCGAACGGGAACCGAGGTCTCAGCGGAGGCTGGACCAGACGTCGTGACGGGATTCGGCCAGTCGCTGTTGCGACTCGATGCGGTCGATGAAGGTGGCACCGCCACGACGGAGATCGTCGTAGTCACGCCACGAGTCGAGAAGCTTGCTGAAGGCTGCATGTTGAGAGCTGTTCATGATGACTCCAAGGTTGTCCGGTCCTGTGTCGGACCTACTGTTGTTGCTGTGGTGTGGTACAACCCCTACGTAACCAGTATGTCTCAGAACATGCCGTGAATGGCACCGTTTTCCTCCAGCTGAGCAACTTGATACAGTGTGTTCCACTGTGCTTGACGATATTGACAGAGATCTGCTCACCCTGTTGCAGAACGACGCCCGGCTGACCCAGCGCCAGCTGGGTCGGGCAGTTGGTCTCAGCCCCAACGCCGCCGGAGCCCGGGTTCAGCGCCTGGTCCGGGACGGGGTGATATCGGGGTTCCACGCCACCATCGACCATGCTGCGTTGGGTCGCCCCCTGGAAGCCTCGATCGACGTTTGGCAGAACGATGCCCTGGATCGACCGGCGTTCGAGCAGCTGGTACGGGACGACGATCGAATCGTCGAGTGCTTCTACCTCACCGGTCCGCTGGACTTCAGGATCCGGGCCCGGGTGGCCTCACCCCAGGACCTCAACGAACTGCTCACCAGGATGAAGAACGAGGGCCGGGTTCGTCAAACCGATAGCCGACTCATCCTCCAGTATCTGCCGACCACCGGGGAGCCCGAGGACTGAATCGACCCCGAATTGTGGAGTCGGGCGTTCACCGGCCCAGGGTGTAGAACTCGTCGTTGGGTCGCATCGACGACAGGTTGGCCAACCGATTGGACATTGCGAAAAAAGCGGCGATGGCCCCGATGTCCCAGATCTCGTCGTCGCTGAAGCCGGCAGCCCGCATGACATCGAGATCCTGGTCGCGGATGGAGGCCGAGTCGGTTGCCACCTTGAGCCCGAACTCGACGATGTGACGTTCCCGCTCACTCAGGTCGGCCTTCCACGGATTGATGGCCAACTGATCGGCGATCAACGGGTTCTTGGCCCGGATTCGAAGGATGGCACCATGGGCGACCACGCAGTAGAGGCACTCGTTGACCGCGCTGGTGGCCACCACCACCATCTCCCGTTCCGCCTTCGACAACCCCTCGGTCCTGTTCATCAGGGCGTCGTGGCCGGCGAAGAAGGCCCGGAACTCGTCAGGGCGATGGGCCAGGGCCAGGAACACATTGGGGATGAAGCCCGACTTCTCCTGCACGGTCTCGATGGCATCCCGAATGTCAGCGGGCAGTTCATCGAGGTCGGGCACCGGGAAGCGGGAGATCATGGCCAACAGTGTGACACAGCCCGCCGCCGATCATCGATCCGGAGTCGACCCGATCCCGATTCCGGCTGGTGCCCGGGTTGAGCCGGTCCTAGCATTGGCCGCAAGTGAGCGAGGGCACGAAACCGAAAGCGAGAACAGCCGATGAGCGAGAGCCCCTATCCTCCGTTTCCCGGCGTCGAGCCGTTCGACACCACCCGTTCGGTCGACGAGGAACGTCGACACCGATTGAACACCTGCGCCGCCGGATACCGGATCTTCGGCGCCATGCGCTGGGGTCAGCTCGGTGACGGACACATCAGCGCCCGGGACCCGGAACTCACCGACCATTTCTGGATGCTGGACTGGGGTGTGGGGTTTGCCCGGGCCACGGTCGAGCACCTGGTGCTGGTCGGCCCCGGGGGCAGGGTTCGGGACCACAGCGGGGACCTGACCGGGGCGATCAACACCGCCGGCTACAACATCCACGCTCCCCTGCTCGAGGCCCGACCCGACGTCATCAGCGCGGCCCACACCCACACCCCATACGGGACACCGTGGTCGGCCAACGTGGAGCCGTTCCGGGCCATCAGCCAGGAGTCCTGCGCCTTCGTGTTCGATCAGGGCCTGTTCGACGACGAGGAGGTGGAAGTGCTGTCCTACGACGGAGGCAAGCGCATCGCTGCCGCCCTCGGTACGGGCAAGCTCTGCATCCTGCGCAACCACGGCCTGCTCACGGTGGGGGGGTCGGTGGAGGAGGCGGTCGGCTGGTTCGCCATGGCCGAGCGGGTGGCCGAGGTCCACGTCAAGGCTCCCGGGGCCAAGGCCATCTCCGACGAGGCGGCGGCGGTCGCCGCCTCCACCCTGGGAACCCGGCACGCCGGATGGCGGCTGTTCCAATGGTTGCGGGTCAACACGCTCCCCTGATCTGATCCGCCACACCACCCGAGTTCTGTGCGCTCCAGCCCGGAGGAAACCCGGGCTGGAGCGCACAATAAGATCGCCGACGTTTGGCCGGAGGCCAAACGTCGGGTTACCGGCCGGAGGCCGGGATACGCTAACCCTTGACCGAGCCGGCCAGCAGGCCTCGGACGAAGAAGCGCTGCAGGGCGAAGAACACGACCAGGGGAACGAAGGCCTGCACGAAGGCGCCGGCCGGTAGAAGGTGCTCGTTCCGGCCGAAGTCACCGGCCAGGTTGGCGATGGTGATCGTGGTGGGCAGGGCATCGGCATTGGCCGAACCGATCATGGTCAGGGCGATCAGGAAGTCGTTCCAGGTCCACAGGAACTGGAAGATGGCGAAGGCCGCCAGCACCGGGATGGACAGCGGTAGTACCAACCGCCAGAAAATGGTGAAGTGATCGGCACCATCGATCCTGGCCGATTCGAAGATGTCCTTCGGCAGGCCTGAGATGTAGTTGTGCAACAAGAAGATGGCGAACGGCATGGCAAACCCGGTATGGGTCAACCACACGGCGGTCGCCGTGCCGTTGAGACCCCACGCCGGTACCAGTGTCAGTGTCTTGTCCAGGAACGGCAGGGTCTGATGAGCACCGCCGACGAACATCCTGAGCAGCGGGATCAGCGCCACCTGGAGAGGAATGGCCAGGATCGACACGGTGAGGATGAACAGCCACTTGCGACCCTTGAAGTCGATCCAGGCAAAGCCGTAGGCGGCGAAGGCAGCCACTGCGATGGGAATGATCGTGGCCGGCACGGCGATGGCCAGCGAGTTGAGTAGAGAGTCACCGATGGGGTTGACGCTTTCCGCGCTGAACACCGTTCGGTAGTTCTCCATCGAGAACTCGTCCGGCGTGATACGCCAGAAGCCGGAGTTTCGCTGAGCGTCCCGGGTTCGGAACGAGTTGACCATCAGGCCGAATGTCGGCAACAGCCACAGCACGGCCAGTGCCCACACCGGCACCCGGCTCAGACCCCGATAGAGGCGAGCGCCAAGACCACCGTCGCCGGCCAAACCCTGGTTTTGAGTCCCCGTCGGGGTTTTGGAAACCGTCGATGTCATCGATCAGCCCTCCTTCAAGAGATTGTTGACGTTCCAGATCATCACCGGCAGCACCCCGACGAAGAGCACAATGGCCAGCGCCGCACCGAGACCCCGGTTGGTATTGAGAAATGCCTCCTGGAACATGGCGTTGGCCAACACCTGGGTTCCGAACTGGCCGTTCGTCGTGACCTTGACGAAGTCGAACACCTTCATCACGTTGACCATGATGGTGGTGGCCACCACCAGGATGGTCGGCATCACCTGCGGTACCGTGATCCGCCAGAAAATCTGACCCTCCGTGGCCCCGTCTATTTTGGCCGCCTCGAGGAAATCTTCCGGTACCGCCTTGATGGCAGCCGACAGGATGACCATGGCGAACCCGGTTTGAATCCAGATCATGATCATCATCAGATAGAAGTTGTTGAACGGCGGCGACTGCACGAAGTTCACCGTCTGGGCGGCGAACGTCCCGTCGTCCCGAATGGTGTAGCCACCGATTCCCTCGCTGAAGGTTCGGTAGGCGACCCACAGCGGTATGGCTGCCAGTACGAGATAGAGGGCGGCGATCGACGCCGACTTGGCCAACGACCGCACGGCGACGTAGGTCAGCCCGCCGGCGAAAGCCAGGAAAATGAGCCCGACGATCGCCTTCCCCGGCTGGCTCGTGCTGAAGTCGCCGAGCCATACCCACACCGCGTTGAACACGCCGGTCTGCGACTTCGATGTGTCACGGGCCTGGTACATCATCAAGCGCCAGATGATCGAAGCACCGACCATGCTGATGGCCATGGGCATGAAGACGAACGATTTCGCCACCGATTCGCCCTTGACACCGTCGGCCAGCTTGGCGATGGCCAATCCGAGGCTGGTCGAGAGCAGCGTCACCCCGACCACCCACCACAGGTTGTTGATGATCGTGCCCCGCAGGTAGGAGAACAGGGCGAAGCTGAACAGTGCGGCCGCGATCCCCAGCGGAAGAAGTGGGGCTCCGCCGAAGTTGAACGGCTGGGCTGTCTCCCGTCCGAGCAGGAATGCGATGAGCAGTCCGGCTACGAGGTAGAAGGCGACCCAGGGCAGGATGGAGGAGCCGAAGATGTCACCGAAGCTCGAGGTGTCGAAGTTGTCGGGATCGTTGAACACCTCAGCGTAGTTGTCACCCAGCACCCATTCGGTGGAGTCCCTGTTCTTGAGCGACAAGAGGAACGTCTGGATCGTCGGCAGGATCAACATGGCGGAGTAGAACAGGAAGGCAGGCCCGACGAAGATCCAGGCCCGTGACCTCTGGTCGATCTCGGCCCTACCCACGATGTCGGGATTGCTCGTCAGCCCTAGCCGGGCGCCTCCCAACGCTCCGGCCACGCCACCGGCCAGCAGGGTTTCGGCCAGATTCGCCTGTTCGACGCCCTGGATGGCGCCGCCGAACGATCCGTAGAGCCAGCCGAAGAACAGGCCGGTCAACGCGCCCTTGATCGGGTCGCGGCGGCGAAGCAGGTTGAGGCCGACACCGATGGCACCCAGGATCAGCGGCCACATGATCAGCGGGGTGGTCCTCATGGCCAACTGGTATCGACCCTTGAGCAGGAAAGCAATGAGCAGCCCGATGCCAAGCCCGGCGGCGATGCCGAACCCGAGTCTCATGTTGGCGTCGTCCAGCGTTGACAGGAACCAGCCGATGGCCGCTCCGATGGCGGCGCCGACGATGGGCCAGAACAAGTAGATGTGTAGGGCACTCCACTCGAAGGTGTCGGGCCGGACGCCGATACTGGTGATCAGGCGGTTGCCGTCGATCACGGTCATCAACACCAAGCCCAGCACCCCGCCGGCCAGTGCGCTGAAACGCGTGAAGTCGCGGGTTGCCTGATTGAAGATCATGTTGAGCCCCACCCATAAGGCGGTGAAGACCCCAACCGCAATGACGACACTGAGAATCGTCGTCAGGACTTTCGTCATTCCTCCCCCATTCTGTTGTACTTCCGGGTACGGGTACCTTGACGGCCATGGTAGGTCAAAACTGGCGAGGGTGCCGACCCAACGGTCGGCACCCTCGAATTCTTTTGGCTCCGGCTACCCGATCAACCGGGTTCTGTAAAACCCGATCGAACGTGGGACACCGGCACTAGGAAGGCCAGGAGGCCTCGATGCCATCAGCCGCTTCCTGAGCCGACTGGTCGCCGTTGACGAACGACGTACCTTCGCTCCAGAACGTGCCGGCACCAACTTCGGCCGGCATGAGATCGGAGGCGTCGAAGCGGGCGACCTCGGCGTCAGCCATGATCTGGATCATCTGGGCCTCGAGCGGGGCATAGAGACCGGGATCGGCACCACTGACGGCGGAGAGGAAGCCGGAGAGGGCGTCGCCGCCACCCTTCAGTTCCTTTTGAGCGGCCTGGCGGGCGTTGGCATACTCTGCGCTACCGACGTACTCCATGACCGCCCACACCTCGGGACGGTCGCTGAAGGCGGCGGCCAGCGTGCCGGCCACCAAAATCGGTCGATCGTCGCCGGTCGAGGGGAAGTAGAACACGTCGACGGCGGCTTCGCTGCCGTCGGCGAACGCCGTGCCCTCGGGGATGAAGGCCGAGAAGAACGAAGCCTGACGGTGCATGAGGCAGTCGCCGTCGACCAGAGGCTGACCGTTGTCCTGGAAGGCGGTGGCAGAGATGGTACCGCTGGAGGAGTAGACGTTCTCGTCGGCCCAGAACTCATTCACCGCTTCCATGGTCTCGACGACGCGAGGATCGTTGAACGGGATCTCGTGATTGACCCACTGGTCGTAGACGTCAGGGCCGTGCAACCGCAACATCATGTCCTCGACCCAGTCGGTGAAGGGCCAACCGGTGGCCTGGCCCGACTCGATACCCACACACCACGGCCTGTTGCCGTCGGCCACCGCCTGCGCGGTCAGAGCAGACAGTTCGTCGAGGGTCTGAGGAATCTCGTAGCCAAGCGCTTCGAACCGGGCCGGCTGGTACCAGACCAGCGACTTGAGGTCGGTCTTGGCCGGAATGCCGAACTGGGCACCGTCAACGGTGCCGAAGGCCCAGGAGCCCTCGTCCCAGTTAGCTTCCACGGCCGCAGCCGTCTCGGCCGGGAGTTCCACCAGGTTGCCGGCTCGAGCGAAGTCGGCCAGCTTGCCCGGCTGCGGGAAGAACGAGATGTCGGGGGCGGTTCCACCCTCGACGGCCACGTTGATCTCAGCCTCCCAGTCGGCGGAACCGACATAGGCGACGTCGATGCCGCTCTCCTCGCCCCAGGCAGTCAGTACCTGCTGGATGGCGCCGGCTTCACTCTCGTCCCGCTCCGGACCGGTGATGGTCACGGTGCCGGTGGCAGCTGCCTCGCCGCCCTCATCGGCCGTCTCCTCGGCGTCGTCGGCGGCTTCCTCTACTTCATCGGCGGCATCATCGGCCGCCTCTTCGACGTCTTCAGCGGCATCGGTGGCGGTATCCGCCACCTCGTCACCGCTACACGCGGCCGTAGCCAGCGCGATAGCGAACAGCAGGGCCAGCAGGCCCTTCCAACGCGAAAGGCTCATAGTCAAACCCTTTCAATTCTTTCGTGTAGGTCCGGGTGATTCCCGGAGGTTTCTCCCCAGCCTGTGATCGTCTGAACCAGGCGTGATGTACAGCCACCCACCAGAAGGGCGACTCGGAAAATCGTAGTACGTGGAGGTTGCTTACCCAACTCACCCCCCTGACTCACGGCTGCATCGTCACCCATCGGACAACGCCTTGTCACAAAGAACGTGACGTCGGTCACCCTCGAGGTCTTGTCGGTTCTCGTCTCCGCATCGGGACGACGAGGCACATGAGCTCGCCTACGTAGGGACGAGAAGCGGCAGAAGTTGGGGGAGACGGGTGGGTGAGGGCGCCGATCAGTTGCCGAGCGCAGCCCCGTCGATGGCAGCGAACACCCGATGGGTCACCTCATCCTCGGTTCCGACCCCGTCGACGGTCACCACCAGGCCCCGCTCGTCGAACCAGTCGATGGTGGGAACGGTCTCCTCCTCATAGAGGGCCAACCGCTTCCTGATCCCCTCCTCCGTGTCGTCATCGCGGGCCCGCGCCTTCATCCGGGTCAGGACCTCGTCGAGAGGAACGTCAAGGTTGACCACTGCCGTCAACGAGTCATCGCCGAGCATGTCGAGCAGCGCCTGGGCCTGGCCCGGGGTGCGGGGAAAGCCGTCGAGCACGAATCCACTGGTCTGCACATCGTTGTGGGCCAGGCGATCACGTACGATGTCGACCGTCAGCTCGTCGCTGACGAGGCCGCCCGACTCCATGATGGGCCCGACCTTCTTCCCCAGCTCGGTTCCCTCGGCCACGGCGGCTCGAAACATGTCACCTGTGCTGAGGTGGATCACGCCGTAGTGTTCGACGATGCGGTCGCATTGGGTTCCCTTGCCGGCACCCTGCCGTCCGAAGATGACCAGTCGCATCGGCTCGCTCATGTCCGGCTCGCTCATGT
>JAHEJM010000067.1:9668-23644 GCA_024638815.1 Acidimicrobiales bacterium
CGGCTCGCTCATGTCCGGCTCGCTCATGTTGGTGTCCTCGCTCCCGTGTCTACCGGCTTGATCCGACCCGTGGACAAGGCCGATCGATGAAGGGCTCAGTGTAAGCCGACGTGACGAGAGCTACTTCAGGAAGCCCTCATAGTTCTGGGCCATCAGCTGGGAATTGATCTGCTTCATCAGTTCCAGCGACACACCCACGCCGATCAGGATGGACACGCCGGAGAAGCCGAGCAGCCCGAGGGTGCTGTTGTTGCCAACCAGCTCGTAGAGCAGGGCCGAGGGAATGAGAGCGATGGTGGCCAGGAAGACCGACCCGGGCAGGGTGATTCGATTCAACACCTTGGACAGGTAGCGCTCGGTCTGAGGACCGGGGCGAATACCGGTGATGAAGCCACCCGATTTGCGGAGCTCGTCGGCCCGACGAACGGGGTCGAAGGCGATCGAGTTGTAGAAGTAGGCGAAACCGATGATCAACAGACCGAAGATGGCGATGTAGGCCGGATCGGTCGGGGTGAACAGCCGGTCCTGGATGAAGCGCCGCACCGAGTCACCCCAGGAGTCCTGGGTGGCGTTGGTGGGCAGCACGTTGGCGATCAGCGACGGCAGATACAGCAACGAGCTGGCGAAAATCACGGGGATGACACCGGCCTGATTGACCTTGAGCGGGATGTAGGTCTTGTTTCCCCCGTACTGGCGGCGTCCGACCACCCGCTTGGGGAAATTGATGGGGATGCGGCGCTGGCCCTGCTCGATGAACACAATGCCCAGGCACAACATGGCCAGCACGATCATGGTGATGACGAACCAGATCACGCCCCGAACCTGCCAGATGTTGATGGCCAGGGCGGGCAGCCCGGCCACCACCGAGGCGAAGATGAGCACCGACATGCCGTTGCCGATGCCGTTCTGGGTGATGAGTTCGCCCATCCACATCAAGATGGCGACCCCGACGGTCACGCAGAGGATGGCCATCGTCATGTAGCCGATACTGCCGTTGGGGAACAGCCCCGGATCGAAGCCGTAGATCTGCTCCGGGCTGTTGTGGATGAGGAAGACGAACCCCGAGCTCTGGATGAGGGCCAGGGCGACGGTGAGGTATCTCGTCCACTGGGTGATCTTGCGTTGGCCGACCGCTCCCTGGGACTGCCACTCCTCCAGCTTGGGCACGGCCACAGTCAGGATCTGGATGACGATCGAGGCCGTGATGTAGGGCAGGATGCCGAGCCCGAACAGGTTCAGCACACCGCCGTTGCCGGTGAAGAGGGCAAGGTAGCCGAAGATGCCACCGCCGTCACTGTCGTCGATCTGCCGACGCAGTGCCTCCACCCCGTCCAGACTGACACCGGGGGCCGGAATCTGGACCCCGAGCCGATAGAGGAGGAGGATGAAGATGGTGAACAGGATCTTGTTCCGCAGCTCGGTTGTGCGAAAGACATTGAGCAGGGTTGACACGGTGTGCCTTTCCTCGGAGTACCGGTCCTTGCGCCGTCGATCGGTCTGTCAGTCGATCGGTGTGCCGGTCGATCGTTCGGTCAGCGGTTGGTGTGGGCGTTGCCCTGGGCCGCGGGTCGCACGCTGAACGGTAGCGGCAACTTCTCCACCGTACCTCCTGCCGAGTTGATGGCGGATTCGGCACTGGCGGAAAAGGCGTGGGCCTTGACCGTGACCTTGCCCGACAGCTCGCCCCGACCGAGTACTTTGACCAGGGCACCCTTGCCGACGAGACCTTTCTCGTACAGCGATTCGGGGGTCACCTCGGTCAAGCCACTCTCGGCGATGGTGTCGAGGTTGATGGCCTGATACTCCACGCGGAATGGGTTGTTGAAGCCCCGGAGCTTGGGCATGCGCTGCTGCAACGGCAGCTGGCCGCCTTCGAAGCCGACGGGAACCTTGCTACGGGCTTTCTGACCCTTGTGTCCCCGACCGGCGGTCTTGCCGCCCTTGCCGGCGATTCCGCGTCCGACGCGCTTGCGGCGCCTTCGCGACCCGTCGGCCGGTTGCAGATCGTGAATCTTCATGATTATGAAGCCTCCTGGGACAGATCTTCGGACACCTCGACCAGGTGGGGAACCCGGGCGATCATGCCCCGGACCTCGGGTCGGTCGGGAAGCACGTTCGACTTGCCGATCCGGCCCAGGCCGAGGGCCCGGAGGGTGCCTCGCTGCTTCGGCTTGGAGCCGATGGCGGATCGGATCTGTGTGATTCGCAGTTCAGACATTGTTGTACTCATTTACCTTGGGGTCGCGCCTTCGGCTCTCGTTCCACTTGGCGGCTTGGATGTTGACGATTAGGTCAAATTTCGGCGACGTTTGACCGAAGGTCAAACTCGGGGCGGAGAGCACCGTCTCGCCGCACTAAGCCTCGACCGGCTCGGCCGCCTTCGACTTCAGCTCACGCTCCCGCTCGCGGTAGGCCTCGAGCATGCCCCTGGGAGTGAACTCCGTGGCATCCAGGCCCCGGAGTCGTGCCACCTCATCGGGCCGCTTGAGGTTGCGTAGGGCGTCGATGGTGGCCCGGGCCACATTGATCTGGTTGGCCGACCCCAGCGACTTGCACAGCACGTCGCGGATGCCGGCCTCCTCGAGGATGGCGCGGGCGGCGCCACCGGCGATCACCCCGGTACCGGGTGCCGCCGGCTTGAGCAGCACTCGACCGGCACCCTGTTCACCGACGATCTCGTGGGTGATGGTGCCACCGGCCATGGGGACCAAGAACATGAGCTTGCGAGCCTCTTCGGTTCCCTTCTGGATGGCCAGGGGCACCTCCTTGGCCTTGCCGTAGCCCAGCCCGACCCTGCCGTTGCCGTCGCCCAACACCACCAGCGCGGTGAAGGAAAAACGACGACCACCGCGGACGACCTTGGCCACTCGATTGATGGTGATTACCCGGGACTCCCGGCCATCACCACGGTCATTGCTTCGTTCGTTTGCCATGATTGTTCCTCTCACGAACTCCGTGGGTCATGGCCCATACAGATGTGTTTGCTGCCAGGGACGTTTCGACCGGAGGTCGAAACTCCAAGTGATGAACTCCGTTCCATCACACTAAAAGTTGAGTCCACCGTCGCGGGCGGCGTCGGCCAGGGCGGCCACTCGACCGTGATAGCGGTTGCCACCCCGATCGAAGACCACGGCCTCTATCCCGGCGGCCTTGGCTCGCTCGGCGAGGACCTTGCCCACGGTGCCGGCGGCTGCCACCGTACCGCTCCCACCGGCCGACTTGACATCGGCCTCGTAGGTCGAAGCGGCAGCCAGGGTCACTCCTTTGGTGTCGTCGATCAGCTGAGCGCTGATGTTGTTGTTGGACCGATACACGGCCAAGCGAGGACGCTCGCCGGTACCGGTCACCTTCTTGCGAACCCGACGCTGACGGCGGGACCGAAGAGCATGTCGAGTGGCGGTCTTCGATGCCATCACTTACCTGCCTTCCCGGCTGTGAATTGGGGCCGTCCAGGCATCACTTACCTGCCTTCCCGGCTGTGAATTGGGGCCGTCCAGGCATCACTTACCTGCCTTCCCGGCCTTGCGGATAACGCGCTCGCCGACGTAGCGGACACCCTTGCCCTTGTAGGGCTCGGGCTTTCGGTAGCCACGGATCTCGGCCGCAACCTGGCCGACGACCTGCTTGTCGATGCCGATGACACCGATCTTGGTCGGCTCCGGCACATCGAACTCGACGCCATCGGGGGCCTGAACCTCAACCGGATGGCTGAACCCGAGTGCCAGCTCCAGCTTGTCCTTTCCCTTGGCCTGGGCCCGGTAGCCCACACCGATTATCTCCAGGTCCTTGCGAAAACCTTCGCTGACCCCGATGACCATGTTATTGATCAGGGAGCGGGTGAGCCCATGCAGGGCCCGCTGCTCCCGGTCGTCATCGGCCCGGGTCACGGAGATCCGACCGTCCTCGATCTCGATGGCGATGCCCTCGGGAACCGTGTGTTGGAGGGTTCCCTTGGGACCCTTGACCGACACCTCGAGGCCCGACGTCGAGACGTCGACACCGGACGGGATGGTGACGGGGGAATATCCGATTCGTGACATAGTTACTTTCCTGGACTTGGATTGGAGTGCGAGCGGCACAGCTGCTCGCACTGCTACCAGACGTAGCAGACCACTTCGCCGCCGATCTTGGCCCTGCGAGCAGCCCGATCGGAGAGAAGTCCCTTGCTGGTGGACAGTACGGCAACACCCAAGCCACCTAGAACCCGCGGGATCTGATCGGTCTTGGTGTACACCCGCAGGCCCGGCTTGGAGACTCGCTTCAAGCCGTTGATGACCCGTTGGCGTTCCGGGGAATACTTCATGCTGATGGTCAGGGTCGAGCCCGGACCGTTGGGGTTGAGCTCCGAGTTGAAACCGGAGATGTACCCCTCGGCCTGGAGGACCTCGGCAAGCGCAACCTTCAGCTTCGACGACGGCATGCTGACTTCATCGTGCATGGCGATGTTGGCGTTGCGGATGCGGGTCAGCATGTCGGCAATGGGATCGGTCATTGACATTGTTCGTTCACCTACCCCTCACCAACTGGCCTTGGTCACGCCCGGGATCTCCCCGGCATGAGCCATCTCTCGGAAACAGACACGACACAGGTCGAACTTGCGGAACACGGCGCGAGGCCGGCCGCACACCTGACAGCGGGTGTAGGCCCGTACTTTGAACTTGGGGGTCTGCTTCTGCTTGTTCTTCAGTGCTTTCTTAGCCATTACTGGGCCTGCCCTTCGCGCCGGAACGGGAAGCTGAATGCGTCAAGGAGGGCCTTGCCTTCAGCGTCGGACTTTGCTGTGGTCACGATCGTGATGTCCATGCCACGAGTGGCATCAACGGTGTCGTAGTCGATCTCGGGGAAGGCGATCTGTTCGGTGAGACCGAATGTGTAGTTGCCGTTCCCGTCGAACGACCGGGGATTGAGGCCCCGGAAGTCGCGAATGCGGGGAATGGCCAGCGTCATCAGCCGGTCGAAGAACTCCCACATCTGATCACCCCGCAGGGTGGCCTTGCAGCCGATGGCATTGCCCTGACGAAGCTTGAAGCTGGCCAGCGACTTCTTGGCCCGGGTGGCGACCGGCTTCTGACCGGCGATGACGGTGAGGTCGGCGATGGCCGACTCCAGGTTCTTGGAGTTGGCCAGGGCCTCGCCGACGCCCATGTTGATCACGATCTTCTGCAGCCGGGGAACCTCCATGACGTTGCCCAGACCGAGGTCGGACTGGAGCTGGTCACGGAGCTGATCGTTGTAGACGGCCTTGAGCCGGGGCAGTGTGCGGGTTGCGGTGTCGGTCATACCGTGCCCTCCGGAATCTTCTCGCCGGTGCGCTTGCACACCCGGAACTTGGCGCCGTCCTCAACGACGTAGCCGACCCGGGTCGGCTTGCTGTCCTTTGGACTGAGCACGGCCACATTGGACACGTCGATGGGCATGTCCTTGTCGACAATGCCTCCGGGCTCCTCGGCCGAACGGGGCTTGGTGTGACGACGGGCGGTGTTGACACCCTCGACGATCACCCTGCCTGTGGCGGGGAATGCGGCGACAACGGTGCCTTCGACGCCGCGGTCCTTGCCGCTCAGCACCCGCACGCGATCACCTTTTCTGATCTTCATCATAGAACCTCCGGGGCGAGGGAGACGATGCGCATGAAGCGCTTGTCCCGAAGCTCACGACCGACCGGGCCGAAGATACGGGTGCCGCGGGGTTCACGGTTCTCGTTGATCAGCACGGCGGCGTTCTCGTCGAATCGGATATAGGAACCATCGGGACGGCGGCGCTCCTTGGCGGTACGGACCACCACACACTTCACCACATCACCCTTCTTGACCGCGGCGCCGGGCATGGCGTCCTTGACCGTGGCCACGAAGATGTCGCCGATACCGGCGTAGCGCCGACGGGATCCGCCGAGCACCTTGATACACAGCACCTCGCGGGCGCCGGAGTTATCGGCCACCCGCAGCCGTGATTCTTGCTGGATCATCTGGCACGCTCCACTACCTCGAGCAGCCGCCAACGCTTCTTGGCCGACAGCGGTCGGGTTTCGACGATGCGAACCCGATCACCCTTGTTGAGGTCGTTCTCCTCGTCATGGGCGAAGTACTTCTTGCTGTTCTGCACCGTCTTGCCGTATTGGGGGTGGCGGGAGCGGCGAACGACCTCGACCACGGCGGTCTTGTCCATCTTGGTCGACACCACAACGCCCTCACGGACCTTGCGGTTGGACGACCGGTCGACGTCGTCGGTCTCGGCCACTGCGGTTTCACTGCTTGCACTATCACGTATGGAACTGTCACTCATGATGCGTCTCCGGCCTGGGTCTTGGCGGCTTGATCCTGTGGGGACGTAAACCTGCGTCGTGTCGATTTCTCAGGAGTTTCGGCTTCTGTGGCCGAAACTCGAAGCGAGGCGCTCTGCGCCGAAGCCGCTAGTGCTTCGGCGGCATGGATTTCCCGGCTGCGCATTTCGGTCTTGGCCCGTGCCACTTCACGCCTGACCTGGTTGATGCGGGCCGTGTTGTCGAGCTGTCCTGTGGCCAGCTGGAATCGAAGGTTGAAGAGCTCTTTCTTGGAGGTGTTCAACATGGACACCAACTCGGCGTCGGAGATGTCGGTGATTGCTGCGTCAGCCATCGAATCCACGCTCCCGGGTGATCACTCGGGCCCTCACCGGCAGTTTCTGGATGGCACGGTTCATGGCCGCTTTGGCGGTTTCCTCATCGGGGAAGGACAATTCGAAGATCACGCGACCCGGCTTGACCACGGCAACCCAGTGCTCGGGGTTGCCCTTGCCCGAGCCCATGCGGGTCTCGGCCGGCTTGGCCGTCACCGGCTTGTCGGGGAAGACGTTGATCCAGACCTTGCCGCCGCGACGGACGTGTCGGGTCATGGCGATACGGGCCGCTTCGATCTGGCGGGCCGTGATCCAACCCGGCTCCAGAACCTGGATGCCGTAGTCGCCGTAGGCCAGCGAGGTGGCACCTTTGGCATTGCCGGTCATCCGGCCCCGATGGTGCTTGCGGTGCTTGACTTTTTTCGGCATCAACATGGCTCGGTCACCTTGTCATTCATGGCCCACAGGACCGCGCTTCGTCGCAGGGACGTTTCGGCCGCAGGCCGAAACTCCAGGCGAGGGACTCCGTTCACTCGCACCTATTCACCGTCCTCGGGGCGGAAGTCGAGGTTGTCGCCTCCGGGCTTCTTGCTCAGTGACTCCTCGATGGCTTCTTCCTCGGCCAGCAGGCGCTCGAACTCGGGATCGGCCTCCTTGACCAGGGGCGCCGGCTCTTGGCTCGAGGCGTTCTCGGCCTCGGCGGTGGGCGTCGCCGCCGCTTCGGTGGGGGCCGGCGTGGTCCGGGCCCGGCGGGACGATGACACCACCGGGCGGGGTGTCTCGACCGTGCCGGCGGCCTCGCCCACGGCCATGGCCGCCTCCCGGCTGGCTTTGTCGTTGCTGGACTTGTAGGGCAGGATGTCGCCCTTGTAGAGCCACACCTTGACGCCGATCCGACCGTAGGTGGTGTGGGCCTCACGTAGCCCGTAGTCGATGTCGGCCCGCAGCGTGTGAAGCGGAACCCGACCCTCGCGGTACCACTCGGTGCGACCCATTTCGGCCCCTCCGAGACGGCCCGAGGACTGGATGCGCACACCCTTGGCCCCGGCCTTCATGGCGTTCTGCATGGCCCGCTTCATGGCCCGCCGGAAGGCCATGCGGCCCATCAGCTGGTCGGCTACGCCCTGGGCGATGAGCGCGGCGTCGAGCTCGGGTTGCTTGATCTCCACGATGTTCAGCTTGACCCGGGGGTTGCCGGTCAGCTCGGTCAGACCGGCCCGGAGACGGTCGGCCTCGGAACCCTTGCGGCCGATGACGATGCCGGGCCGCGCAGTGTGCACGTCGACCTGGAGTTTGTCCCTGGTCCGCTCGACCTCGATCCGGCTGATGGCGGCGTTCGGCAGCTGATCCATCAGGTATTTGCGGATCTTCTTGTCCTCGAGCAGGTAGTCACGGTACTCGCGGCGATCGGCGATCCAGCGCGACTTCCAATCGGTGGTGATTCCCAGGCGATAGCCGTAGGGGTGAATCTTCTGTCCCATTATTCTTCTTCCCCTTGGTCGCCGGCCGTGTCGTCGGAGTCTTCGGCAGTGTCCTCGGAATCGCTGTCCTCGGAATAGGTGTCGTCCGAGGCCGCCTCGGCGGTGTCGGTGTCGGCGGTGTCGGCGGTGTCGGTGTCGGTGTCGGCGTCGACGATTTCGGCGTCAATGACGTCGTCGTCGGACGCAGCCTCGTCGGCTGGGGCTTCATCGGCCTCCTTGGCCGCAGCCGCCGCCTTCGACTTCGCCACTCGGCGGGCACGATCGCCACCGGAGGGCTTGGACGTGGCCGACGACTTGGAAGACTGGCTCTTGCGCTCGAGGCGCTCGGCCATTGCCTCCATTTCCTCGTCGGTCAGGCGGCTCACCTCAATGGTGAGGTGGCAGGTCTGCTTGTGGATACGGCCGGCCCGACCACGGGCCCGGGGGCGGAACCGACGAAGCGAGGGGCCCTGATCGGCGAAGCAGGCCGACACGTAGAGCTGTTCGGAGGGGATGTCCTCGTTGTGCTCGGCGTTGGCAACAGCCGAGTTCAGGCAGTTGAGCACCTCCTGGGCGGCCAGCCGCTCGGAGAAGCTCAGAATCTCGATGGCCTCGGTCACCTGCTTGCCCCGGATGAGGTCGAGCACGACACGGACCTTGGAGGCCGACATCCGTAGATAGCGAACGGTGGCCTTGGTCCCGGGTCGGGATGCGGTTGCGGTGGGCATGCTGCCTGGCGCCGTCATCAGCGACGACCTCCCCGCTCCTGGCCGGCATGGAACTTAAAGGTTCGAGTGGGTGAGAACTCACCAAGCTTGTGACCGACCATCGACTCGGTGATGTACACCGGCACGTGCTTGCGACCGTCATGGACGGCGATCGTATGGCCCACCATGTCGGGGATGATCGTGGAGCGACGGGACCATGTCTTGATGACCCGCTTTTCGTTCTTCTCGTTGAGTTCGTCGACCTTGTTGAGCAGGTGGTCGTCGACGAACGCACCCTTCTTGAGACTACGAGCCATGACTACCTCCGGCCGCCACGCTTGCGGCGACGACGAACAATAAGATCATCGGACTTCTTACCCTTCTTGCGGGTTCGTACTTCGGGCTTGCCCCACGGTGAAACCGGGTGTCGACCACCGGACGATTTGCCCTCGCCACCACCATGGGGGTGGTCGACGGGGTTCATGGCCACACCACGGGTCTGCGGGCGCTTCCCCAGCCAGCGGGACCGACCGGCCTTGCCGACCTTGACCAGCTCGGCCTCGGCGTTGCCGACCTCGCCGACCGTGGCCCGGCAGTCGATGGAGACCCGACGCATCTCGGTGCTGGGCAGACGCAAGGTGGCGGTCGTGCCCTCCTTGGCCACCAGCTGGATGGCGGTTCCCGCCGAGCGGCCCAGCTTGGCCCCGGCTCCGGGCTGGAGCTCGACGGCGTGGACGACGGTACCGACCGGGATGTAACGAATGGGCAGTGCGTTACCTGGCTTGATATCGGCGTGGGGGCCGGACTCGACCTTGTCACCGACACTGAGATCCCGAGGAGCCAGGATGTAGGCCTTGGCTCCGTCGTGATAGTGGAGCAGGGCGATGCGGGCGTTGCGGTTCGGGTCGTACTCGACGGAGGCCACGGTGGCCGGTACGCCGTCCTTGGTCCGGGTGAAGTCAATCACCCGGTAGCGGCGTTTGTGACCGCCGCCCCGGTGACGGGAGGTCTTGCGACCGTGGTTGTTCCGGCCCCCGGTGCCGTGCTGGCTTGCCAGCAACGACTTCTCCGGCGAGTCGGTGGTGAGGTCGGAGAAGTCGGCGCTCGTCTGGAACCGACGACCGGGACTGGTTGGTTTGCGCTTGCGAATGGCCACTGCTGCCTCAGTTTCCGTAGAGGTCGATCTCACCCTCGGCCAGGGTGACAACGGCCCGCTTGGTCGTTGGCTTGCTGCTGACGGTGTTGGTCCGGCGATTCCGGACCCGCTTGCCCTTGCGGTTCATGGTGTTGACCTTGGCCACCTTGACCCCCTCGAAAAGCTGCTCGATGGCGTCGCTGATCTCGGGTTTGGAGGCGCTGCGGGCGACCACGAAGGTGTAGGCGTTGTGGTCCTCGGCGCCGACGTAGGACTTCTCCGAGACCACAGGCCGAATGATGACGTCGTGGGGATCCCTCATGATTCCGTCCCTTCGCTCTGGGTGCCGGCGGCAACTGTGGTGGCCGACACCGAACTCGGCAGTGTCGCCTTCGAGAACACCACGTAGTCGTTGACCAGCACGTCGTAGGTGTTGAGCTGATCGGCGGCCAGCAGGTGGACCTCGGGCAGGTTGCGGAAGCTGCGCACGGCGTTGAAGTCCTCCCGGCCGACCACGACCAAGGCCTTGCCTTCGACACCGAGGGCGTCCAGGGCCGCCTTGGCCTGCTTCGTGCTGGGCTTCTCGAAGTCCCAGTTGTCGACCACGACCACCTTGTCGTCGGCGGCTCGATCGGACAGGGCACAGCGAAGCGCCTGCCTGATCATCTTCTTGTTGGTGCGCTCTGAGTAGTCGCGAGGCTTGGGGCCGTGGGCGATGCCGCCGCCGACCCAGATGGGGGAACGGGTGGAGCCGGCCCGGGCCCGGCCCGTGCCCTTCTGCTTCCACGGCTTGGCCCCGCCGCCGCGAACCTCACGACGGGTCTTTGTGCTGTGGGTGCCTGCTCGGCCGGCCGCCAGCTGGGCGTTCACCACCTGGTGCATCAGGGGGACGTTGGGCTCCTGACCGAACACGGTCTCGTCGAGGTCGACCGAACCGGCGGCCGACCCGGACATGGTCTTGACGGAAACGGTGGGCATCAGGCGCTCGCCTTCTTCATGGCGCCCTTGACGGCGCTTCGGACGATGACGGTTCCGCCCTTGGGCCCGGGAACCGAACCCTGGACGAGCATGATGTTCTTGTCACTGTCGGCCTGGACGACCTTGAGGCTCTGGACGGTGACCCGGTCGCTACCCATCCGACCGGCCATCGAAGTTCCCTTGAAGACTCGGGCCGGAGTGGCGCACTGGCCGATCGAGCCAGGCATGCGGTGCACCAGGTGGGCACCGTGGGATGCACGCTGGCCGCTGAAGTTGTGACGCTTCATGACACCGGAAAAGCCCTTGCCCTTACTGGTGCCGATGGCGTCGACCTTGTCGCCGGGCTCGAAGATGTCGGGGCCGAACTCGTGTCCCACCGTGAACTCCGAGACATCGTCCAGACGCAGCTCGACCAGCTCATCGCCGGGAGCCACACCGGCCTTGGCGAAGTGGCCGGCCTCGGGCGAGTTCAGTTTGGAGGCATTCCGATCACCGAAGGTGACCTGGATGGCCGAGTATCCGTCGGCGGCGGGGCTCTTGACCTGCACGACACGACAGGGAGTCATCTCCAGCACGGTGACGGGAACGACGTTGTTGTTCTCGTCCCACACCTGTGTCATGCCGACTTTTCTGCCGACAATGGCCTTTTGGGTCATCTCGTTCTCTTTCCCGTCAGAGGGCTGCTTCGTCGGGCTGCTTTCACACCATCCGTTCCCACGCTCGGTACAGCACCGGGACGGAGGCAAACCGCTTGTAGAAGCCGTTCACGCGAACACCCCGCCTGTGGCCGTGGCAACTCGGCGGAGCAGGTTGTAGTTGTGCCGCGTGGTTCCCCGGCGGGCAAGCCGAGGCCTTCACGGACGCCGGTAGATGGTCGAACCCTGTGGCGTCTCCACCGGTGCTACCGGCGGAACCACGGGCCCAAACTCGGACTTGTTGACTCTAGCGGCCCCGAGGGACCGTTCCACCAACTGTCGAGCGACATCTTACGGTCGAGGCCGCACACGATCGAGATAGGCCCGACCTCGTGGTGACAACTCGTACCCGACACGGAGACTTCGGGTCAGACCCAGGTTCTTCAATTTGCGCACGTCGAGCTTGAACGACTCGGTCTCCCTACCCGCCATTTGGGCAAGATCGGGGGCCCGAAGAGCCGGATGGCGGGCGATCAGTTCAAGGGTCTCCCGGGTCCAGGGCCCGAGCTTCGAGGCGGCGTCGTACCGGTCGAGCCGGGCACCGATGGCGGCGACATCGTCATCGGACAGCGAATCCATCTCGGCCAGCAGCTCCCGGGGATCAGGCTCATCGAGGCGGCGGAACCGCACCCGGTACAGGCGCCGATCGGGGTCACCGACGGCGGGCTTCAGGTAGTCGGTCAGCTCGATCCTGGATTCGTGCCCGGCGGCGGCCACATCGACATCGGTGATCTCGGAGGCATCGATAGCGTCCACGGCCGTGACCTCTATCCGGCCGCCCCCGGTTCGATACGGGCGGCCGGCCACCACCGTCGGCCGTTTCCAGTAGCGGAAGGCAACTGTGATCGAACCGTCGGCGATACCGGCCCAGAACGGTTTGGTGAAACGCACCTGACCGAATCTAGTGGCGGCACGACGGCATAAGGGTCAAGGGGTGAGGGCAAGGCCCGAACCACGGTCTCACCGAGCACGTGACGGGCAGCCTGCTCGGCATCCGGCCGTTTCGGTGCGGCGGGACGGCGCCCCTGCCACCGGCCGAGGACGGCCTATTTCGGCCTCCGGCAAAACGTCGCTGAAACGTGACTTGATCGTGAACATCCAATCGACCAAACGAAACTAGGCCCGAAACAGGTGAAACCGCTTCGGCTGATCGAAGGCGTACCCGTGAGCGGTCGGCCGGCCGTGGCGATGGAAGGCCTGGTCCACCTCCTGCCTGAGGGCGTCATATCGAGCGGCCCGGGCCGGGTCGATGCCGACCATGCGGGATCCGAAGGAGGCGGCATCGGGGTAGACGTGCTGATCCAGGAACCGTCCGCTGTCGACAAGGGTCAGGGCGAATTCGCCGGCCCGGGCCAGCACCATCTGGGCGTGGGCCCGAACCTCGGCTTCGTCATCGATCAACCGACCGACCTCGTACCCGGGACCCTCGGCCATTGGCTCGGAGACGTAGACAAGCCCACCCGGCCGTGTCACCCGGGCCGCCTCCTGCAGTGCCTCGGCCGTGGCGTCGGCCGGGATGTGGTGCAAGGACGACATGAAGGTGACAGCGTCGACGCTGTCACTCTCGAGCGGCAGGTCCTGGCCGACCCCGTCGAGGTAGCGGTCTGAGTGATCGGGGTCGGCGGCGACCGCCTCGGCCCGAAGCCCGACACCGCACTCGATACCGATGGGGTCGGCTCCCCGCCGGCGGAGCCAGCGGACGAAGCTCCCGGATCCGCAACCGACGTCGACCACCACCATGCCCGGACGCGCCGAGACTCTCAGCATGATGCCGGCATGTTCGTTGGTGGCGAGACGTTCGAGCGCGACCCGTTCCATACCGGCACGCTACCGGCGAGCGCCCTCGGTCCCGATGGCGAGAGCAGGTGGACGCAAACGAGCGGACCTGTCGAAGCAGGCCCGCTCGATGCAGGCTCGGAGGCCGTAAAGGCTCTGGCCTCTACAGCTCCTGGATCTTGAGTTCGATGTCGACGCCAGCCGGCAGCTCGAGGCGCTGTAGCGAGTCGACGGTCTTGGGGTTGGGTTCCAGGATGTCGATCAGGCGCTTGTGGATGCGCATCTCGAAGTGCTCCCGGCTGTCCTTGTCCTTATGAGGCGACCGGATCACGCAGAACCGATGCTTCTCAGTGGGCAGAGGGATCGGGCCCCGGAACTCGGCATTGGTCCGAGCCACCGTTTCCACGATCTTCTTGGTCGACTGGTCAACGATCTCGTGATCGTAGGCCTTGAGCCGAATGCGGATCTTCTGCTTCGCCATTGTCTTCTCTCAGTCCGGTCTGTTACTTGAGGATCTTGGTGACTCGGCCGGCGCCCACGGTACGACCACCCTCACGAATGGCGAACCGCAAACCCTCATCCATGGCAATCGGATTGATCAACTCAACCGTCATCTCCGTATTATCACCCG
>JAHEJM010000009.1:0-12271 GCA_024638815.1 Acidimicrobiales bacterium
AGGACGCTCTTGACCCTCGGTGGGCAGAACCTCGGCCACACCGGCCAGCGTCTCCACCGTTCCATCCGCCTCGGCGATTAGAGCACGAACCGGGCCGGGGGCATGGATCGTGACCCGCTGCTTGGGCTTGACGTTTCGTTCGGATCGAATGGTGCGGATCCTGCCCACCAACTGATCGGCCCGGTCGAAGGTGGACACAATCGCCGGATCGACCACCGAATCGTCGACCACCGGCCACGGCGCAATGGCCACCAGGGGCGACGTGGGCAGGTGGACGCCTTTGATGTTGCCGGAACGAACGGCGCTGACGTGGCTCCAAAGAGCCTCGGTGACAAAGGGGGCAACCGGATGGAGCAGACGCAAGACCGAGTCGAGCACCGCCCCCAGCACCACCTGCTGGGCCGGGTTGTCGTCGACGGTGGGCTTGACCGCCTCCAGGTACCGGTCGCACACGTCGCGCCAGATGAAGTCGTAGAGAGTCTCGGCGTAGTGGTTGAACTGGTAGCGGCCAAGGGCCGACTCGACGGCCTCGATGGTCTGGGCCAGGCGGGTGATGATCCAGCGGTCGGCGAAGGTGACACCGCCGTCGGGAGTGCCCCCGGGTGACAGATCGATCACTCCCCCGTCCGGCTCCGGGCTGATGCGGCCCAGGGCGAATCGGGTGGCGTTCCACACCTTGTTGGCGAAGTTCCGGCCCAGGTCGAACTTGGGCGAGGTGTTGCGGGCCAACGGCAGCTCATCCGACGGCTCGACCTTGCCCACCGCCACCCCGTAGGCCGACACCATCTTCTTGTCGGGATCCGACGGCGACGACTGGACGGGTGCGGCCACCACATGGCCGGCCGGGGTGGTGATGTACTCCGGGGTGAAGATCTCGCCGGTGTAGGGGCAGATCATATCCACCGGCATGCGGACGTCCTGGGTGTCGGTGGTCATCTGGACCAGGGTGAACCGCAGGGCGTCGGCCCCGTGGCTGTGGATGATGTCCCGGGGGTCGAGCCCATTGCCCAGGCTCTTGGACATCTTCTGGCCGTGACCGTCCTGAATCATGGCGTGGATGAAGACATCCTCGAACGGCAGTTGCCCGTCCCGGAAGTACCGATTGAACATCACCATGCGACTCACCCAGAGGGTTATGATCTCACGAGCGGTCATGAGCACAGACGTGGGGTTGTAGCTCTCCAGCAAGCCTTTGGTTTCCGGGTAGTCCTCGGGCCACGGCCAGCCCATGGTCGACATCGGCCACAGACCGGAGGAGAACCAGGTGTCGAGCACGTCGGGATCCTGGTCGTAACCGGCGGCCTCCAACCGTTCGACGAGCTCATCCTCGGTCATGGTGACACCGGCCAAGCGCTTCATGGTGGCCTGAGGGGCAACGCACACCACCTCCTCGAGCTCGTGCTCGGTGACCTTGCGGACCTGATGCACGGCCCCATGGTTGGTCCACTCGCTGTCGACGGTCCGCGGTTCGTCGACGCCGGCGCCGTCCAGGGCGGTTCGAACCAGGTCGTCGGCTTCGACCAGCGGTCGCACCCGGAGCCACACGGGAATGCGGTGGCCCCACCACAACTGGCGCGAGATGCACCAATCACGAATGCCGGCGTGCCAGGCGTGGTAGGTCCGGGCATAGCGATCAGGGTGGAAAGCCATGGCGCCGTCACCGGTGCGGTCGCTCCGGGGGGCCACACCCTCGGGCAATGGCGGCGACTGGTCGGGGTCCTGGGCTCGCAGTGCACTCCCCCGCAGTCGGTCATCGGTCACGGCCACGAACCATTGATCGGACAGCCAGGGCTCGATGGGGACATGGCTGCGGTAGGAGTGGCCGACCGAGTGGGTGTAGGGGCGGGTCTCCTCCAGCAGGCCGTTGGCCTCGAACCAAGCGACGATCTCGGCCCGGGCGTCCTCCCGGCTGAGGCCGACGAACCGGCGGGCCTCGTCGGACACGTCGTCCCAGCCGTGGTCGACCGAAATGGTGCCGTCGGGTCCCATGACGTTGATGACATCGAGGTTCTTGCGAACGCCGATGTCCCAGTCGTTGGGGTCGTGGGCCGGGGTCACTTTGAGGAAGCCGCTGGCGTACTGGGCCTTGGTGTCGGCGGAATCGGGGTCGGCCATGACCACGTAGTCGTCTTCCACGATGGGGACGATGCGATCGACGATGGGCAGTCGGACCTCTTTGCCCTGCAGCTCGGCGGCCCGGGGGTCGTCCGGATTGACCGCCACCGCAGTATCGCCCAGCATGGTTTCGGGGCGGGTGGTGGCCACGGTGACATGACCGGAGCCGTCGGCCAGCGGGTACCGCAGATACCACATATGGCCGGCCACCTGCTCCATCTCCACCTCGTCATCGGACAGGGCGGTCTGAGTGGCCGGATCCCAGTTGACGAGGCGTTTGCCCCGGTAGATGAGGCCGTCGGCGAACAGCTGATAGAACGCGTGGCGCACTGCGGTGGCGCAGATCTCATCCATGGTGAACCGGGTTCGGTCCCAGTCACAGGACGCTCCCATGGCCAGCAGCTGATCGATGATGACGGCCTCGTACTCGTCCTTCCACTCCTGGGTTTTGGCCACGAATGCCTCTCGTCCCAGGTCCACGCGACGGACACCCTCGGCCAGCAGGCGCTTTTCCACCACGGTCTGGGTGGCGATACCGGCATGATCGGTGCCTGGCATCCACAGGGTCTTGTCCCTTTTCATGCGGTGGTAGCGGACGAGCACATCCTGCAGCGTGTTGTTGAGGGCGTGACCCAGGTGCAGGGCGGCGGTCACGTTGGGGGGAGGAATCACGATCGAGTAACGGCTCTGACCCTGCTCGACCACCGACGGGGCGGCCCCCACCTTGGCGACGCGCCAGCGATCGGTGATTTCGGTCTCGACCACCGACGGGTCGTAGGCCTTCGGCAACTCCTCGACAGATTCTCTACCGTTCATCACCTTTGAGACTAGAGCGAATCCACTCCACCCTGACCGGTTTTGCTCTCTCGGGATCGTGCCGCCGTTTCTCCTGTGGACCTCGAGCCAAGGGCAGATACCGTGTGTCCGCCTTGTCAAGCCTTCGAAGCACCGAATACCCTGAGTTCAGGAGAGGGAAACTACTAGAGGGCAACTCGCTGAGCGGCGTGCGGGGGTAGTCATGTCTTTGCAGTCTGTCACTACTGACTTCGTTGGACCTGATGCCAACGTCCGGTTCGAAGACTGGACCGGCGCCACCTGGGGCCCGTCGGAGGCGCCGGTGGTTGTTCGGTTCAACCGGCCTGAGGCGGCGCAGTACCTGGCACTGAGCCCGGGGGAACTCGGTTTTGGGCGAGCCTACGTGTCGGGGGCCATGGATATCGACGGCGACATCTGGTCCCTGCTCAACCTCGGCCGGGACCTGGGAGGAATTCGGCTCAGCAGCGAACAGATCCGGGCCCTGCTGGCCGTCATCGGCCTGGACGGCCTTCGCAGGCGACCTCAACGACCACCGGAGGAGGTACCACGCCGGTCCCGTTTCCGATCCCACAGCAAGAAGCGGGACAAGGAGTCGATCTCACACCACTACGACGTGTCGAACGACTTCTACCGTATGGTGCTCGGACCGTCGTGGGTGTACTCATGCGCCGTGTTCGAGCACCCGGAGGACAGCCTCGAGCAGGCTCAGGCCAACAAGCTGGAACTGATCTGCCGCAAGCTGGGGCTGCAGCCCGGAATGCGCCTGCTCGATGTCGGCTGCGGCTGGGGGTCGATGGCGCTCCATGCCGCCCGCCATTACGACGTCGATGTGGTCGGCATCACCATTTCGGAGAACCAGGCGGAACTGGCACGTCAGCGGGCGGCCGAGGCCGGCCTGGACCATCGCATTGAGATTCGTCTCCAGGACTACAGAGATGTGAACGACGGCCCCTACGATGCCATCAGCTCGATCGGCATGTTCGAACACGTCGGCCTGGCCAACCTCAAGCGGTACTTCGAGACGTTGCGAGAGCAGCTTCGCCCGTCAGGCAGACTGCTGAACCACCAGATCGGGCGTAAACCACTGGAGCCGAGTCGAATCCGACAGCCCTACCGCAACGCCGTGGCCCGCAACGGTTTTGTCAACCGCTACGTCTTTCCCGACGGCGAACTGCACGAGGTGGGCACGATCGTCTCGGCCATGCAGGAGCTGGGGTTTGAGGTTCGCCATATGGAGAGTCTCCGCGAGCACTATGCCATGACGTTGCGGCACTGGGTCACCAACCTGGAGAACAACTGGGATACCGCGGTGGCCGAGGCCGGCGAGGGCAAGGCTCGGGTCTGGCGCCTGTACATGGCGGCAACGTCGGTCAACTTTGACAACGGCCACAGCCAGGTCCACCAGATCCTCGGCACCAGGACCCCGCTTGCCGGTTCGGAGATGGGTCGCAGCGGCATGCCGCTGCTCTACCGCTGGACCGACAACCTCGGCCACGCCGCTGGCGAGCCGACCATCGACCTCGACCACTTCTCCGCCTCCGGACACAAACCCATGGCCGACTCCGCACCCTAACCCCCGAACTTCGAGCGGCCCACGACCCGTTTTTGGGTCGTCCAGCGCTCAAAGTTCCGTCTCCGCGTCGCTGTACGGCCCGATGTTTCGGCCACCGGCTGAAACTCGAGTTTGCCGCCTCCGGCGGCAAAACGTGGGCCCGCCGGGGTTCGAACCCGGGACCGAGCGATTATGAGTTCTTTGGACAGTGTCCAGGGTCTCCAACCAAGCCCACTTCAAGAGGGTTGCGGCGTCCGAGGCGTGTGGCGGGCGCCATTCTGTCCATTGTGTGATACATAGATTCTTGGATGGAATCTTGGATTCATCGTAGGTCGTCGAGTCACACGAACGGGGTCCTGGGGTCCCTGAACGCTCGGCGCCCAAGCCTCGGAGGGGTTTAAGACAGGCGGAGACCGTCCGTCTGGTGGAGACCCGTCCGGGTCATGCCGTTTCGTCCAGCTGCACCGTGCAGCTCGTCCGGCCGATGTCATGGAATCCGCCACGTCCGGAGAATCCTGTGACCTTTTCGTGACCGTCGAACGAGGCTCCCCCACCCATCCCCGTCGACGCGTCCGATTGTCGCATCACGGCATCGTGTAGCCGATCTGTCGTCGTGTCTTCGGGGCCATCATGCGCCTCCCGATCTTCGGTCAGACCTCCAACACCTCGCCGGTTCTGTGGCGCGCTGCGGGCGGTTGGGCTCCGACATTTCGAGTGGGTCAGTTGAGCGCATACGTGTAGATATCGGACAGTGTCAAGCGTGCCCTGGTCGCGTGAATATGGAGCTGTGAGTATCTCCTTGCCGGTCGGCTGAGAGCGCAAGACTCGGCCCGGCAATGGAGTGGCAACATTCTGGAGTGGTTCGCTTCGCTCTCAGGGCAGGACGTTGAGAGTGCCGATGTTCGATCGGAGGACCGTGAAGTGTCGGAGGTCAAGTGTCGCCATGTCGTTGATGCCGGGTCGCTCAGCAGCAGCGATCACCGATGCATCGACCGTGCCAAGCGGCAAATTGGCATACTGCGCCACGAGCTCGGCGATCCGGATGCAGCCAAGTGAAGACCCAGCTGGAGGTCCAGGGGAGGCGGGGCGGCCCAAAGGGACCGCCCCGCCAACTCCGTTTCAGGACTCAGTCGACCAACTCGATCTCACCGGGCCGCCACTTCTTGTCATACCAGACCTGCGTCGGACCGTAGATGCGCCAGAGCACGTTCCATCCCTTTTCGGGGATGGTTTGGACCCAGTTCACATCCCCTTCGGGCTTCTCAGGCCCGAAGTAGATGTCGAAAGCGCCGTCGTCGTTCTGCACGATGTCCTCATCCTGGCTCGTCACCCCGGGCAGTCGCTGGTCCGTCTGGAGCATGCACCGGGTCTGGTTGTCATAGACCGTGATTCCCCAGAACCTCTCGGCCGGGACGTTCGGCGGGATGTGCAGCTTGTAGGTGTTTGTGCCATCGAGAATCTCTCCGTCCGCTCCTCGCAAGCCGATGACGTACTGAGATCCGGCACCGACGGGAGGTTTCACCATCACAGGTGTGATGCCCGTGGCGTAGTAGTGGAAGCGGGTCCTTTCGTTGATGAGCCGCACACCGTCCCTTTCGAAGGCATGGCTTCCCCCGGCGAACCCGACCTCCCAGCTCTTACTACCTGGCCAGATCACCACGTTCTCATCCCGATTCCGCCAGATGATGGACCGCTGGGCGGCTGTTCCAACGACCGCCGCCTCGCTCAGGATCTTCTGCATCCGTTCGTCCGGAGCGAACTCTTTGCCCCTTTCGATCCCGATGGAAGCGAGCATCCCCAGGACCTCGGGGTCGAAGGCTGCGTTGTGTTCTTCCTGAACCACCTCATTCACCTCTTCGAAGAAGGTGATGTCCTGGGCATGAAGGGTGTTGATGTATTTGTTGGAGACGTCGGAATACTGAACTGGCTTGGGGCTCTTGGCTTCGGCCAGAGGGTAGACCTTGAGGTGGTCCTTGATGTCTTGACCACTGCGGCGGAGTCTCCTTCGACAGGGAAGCCACGGATAACGAACCAGTTCCCGTAGGTGTTGGACTCACAGATGTGGGCACCCTCCAACGCGGCCTCGAACTTGTCGAGGAGGCTCACCTCATAGTCGGGCGGAACCAGGACGTACTTGCCCCCCTTGCCCTTGTCGGGGCCGGCATTCCCAATGTCGGTCACGTAGTGGAACCAGAAGTCGTCGATGATTCCCAGAATGTTCGGCGGGGCTTCGAGGACGACGGGGCCATTCTTGGTGTCGAGCCACATGAAGAGGTAGACAACGGTGGTATTTCCGGTCAGGAGTAGACCCTTCGAGTCCAGCCGGTCCTCCCAGATGATGGCCGTCTCGTTGTCGGGTCCGTGCTCACGAATCCCCCGGCGGAAACCGCTCAAGGAGGCTGCCGGCGTGGTCAGGATCATGCATTCCACGGCACGCTGGAAATCAAGCTGATCCCAGACCTTTCTTGCGGATTCGGCCGTGGGGACGCCGTCGAAGAACTCCAGCGTTCCCAATCGGGTCTCCACCTTGGGAGGTATGAGTACATTCTCCGGGGTCTCAGTGGTCATCTTGTACTTCTTCATGATTCGATCCTTTCGCCGGTGGGGTTTATCCACCATCCAGCGTTCAGGCTGTGCCCGCTAGCCCCAGGAGGGAGGTTCGAGGGTGCCGCGCCCCACCGCCACCTCAATCCACACCTCGCGTGTATCACTCACCGGCACATCCAGCGCCGCAATGCGAAGCCCGCGTGCGGTGCCCGGTACTTGCGATGCGGCATCGGCCCCGCTCCCGCCCAGATCCGGCAGTGACGATCGCATCGACGACGTCGACTGCTCGACGAGCGTTTCCGAGCACATGAACGAGCGGTGTCGTGCCGATCCCGTGCAGGTCGACGAGCTTGGCCGCGAGGGTGATCAGGAGCGGGAAGTCAGACGGCGATGACTTCGACCAGGCCGTCCAGAGCCGCGAAGTCCCTGGGGTTACGTGTGTAAAGCGGGAGCTCGACCGAGCAGGCGACCGCCGCGATCATGAGGTCGACGGCACGCGCACCTCGGGCTTTGCGACCCGCAGCCGCCACAGCTGCGTAGATCCGCCCGTACGCGCGAGCTGCATCTGCGTCGAACGGCAGAGGCGCAAACGCTGCCTCAGTTCGCTGCAGTCGGTCTTGGCGTCTCGCTCGTTCTGCCGGGTCCGTGGTGGCGTGGGGGCCGGCTGCGAGTTCGGCCATGGTGAGTGCTGTCACGGCGACCTCCGACGGGAGCGCGCCGACATCGACGGTGTCGAGGTCGATGACGATGGACGTGTCGAGGACGCCGCGTGCCACGCGCTGGTCAGGCATGAGGTTCGATGCTCTGATCGGCGACGACGTCGAGATCTCGCCGGAACTGTTCGGCGTCGATGGGCGGAGCTGCCTGGAAGAGCTGTGCGATGGAATCCGCCGTCACGAAACGGAGACGCCGGAGCGGCGTGAGTTCGCCAACAGGTACGCCGTTGCGTGTGACGACGAAGGACTCGCCCTCGTCGAGGCGACGCATGATCTCGGCGCTCCCGTTCCGCAGTTCTCGTTGGGTCACGATCTGACTCATTCCCGTATCGTAGCACGACGTGCTACACTCACTCCAGAACGTTCACCACCTGAACGCAACTGACCCGTCCGGGATCCGGCAAACTGCGCACCGCCGAGTGCTCGATATCGCTCCCCCGTAGACGACCCAAGCCGGACCCGATCCAGGCGCTCGGCCGATCACGGTTGCGTTTCGAGGATCGATTCCTCGAACAATTCGAGGTGTGGGTCCCGGAGGGGTGGGATGAGGTGTCCGTACATGTTCTGGGTGGTTGCGAACGTCGAGTGTCCGAGACGCTTGGAGATGGCCAGCGGTGAGACGCCAGCTCGGAACAGCAGCGCAGCATGGGTATGTCGAAGCCCAGCGATCGTGATCGGCGAAACGCTGGCGTACTCGACCAGTCGCCGGAACGTGTTCGAGAGCGACTCGGGGTTCAGCTCCCCACCGCCCCGCTTCTCGAACACCGGCTGGTCGACCGAGAGATTGGCCGCCTCGGCTCGACGTTGGTCGAGCACGTCGACCGTTCGCTGCGCGATCGTCACGGTTCGGCGTGCCGACGGCGACGGCCTGGATTCGATGCGTTTGACCGTTCGTCATCGACACGATCCGACGGATCGTGATCTCGCCGGTGTCGAGGTCGACGTCTGCCCATCGCAACCCGACGAGCTCACCACGCGTGAGACCGGCAGCGAGCAACACAAAGAACGCCGGGAAGAGCCGATGCCCTCGCACAGAGCCGAGGAAGGCGCGCACCTCGTCAGGTGTCCAGACCGTCATCACGTCGTCCTCATGGCGTGGAGGTGCCGCAGACGCGACGACGTTGGATGAGGCTGCACCGCGACGGACCGCGTCGTCGAGCAACTGGTGGAACACGGCGTGCACACCCTCCACCGACTTGGCCGACAACGCTCCCCCACCAGCCGCGCCGTTGTCGAGCAGGTCGTGTTCGAACTCGTCGACCATCGCTACCGTCAGATCCCCGACGCGAACGTCACCGAACCGGTCACAGATCCTGCCGACGCAGCGGCGGTAGGCGGCCATCGTCGATGGGGGGGCGCACTCGGCGGTCTTGCAGGCAGGCAAGGATCCGGTTACCGGGAGGTATCGCCAGGTAAGTCGGACGTTCCGGGGCGGAGTGCGCGAGGCGCGGGCGGAACGAGCTCGACTCCTGGTCGAGGTCAGCAAGGGCCGACACAGCGGCACCAACGCCATCCTCGATCAACTCTGTGACGAGTGGCTTGTCGAGCTTGAACGCCTGGGCCGCTCGCCCAGCACGATCTACAACTACCGAAAGCACTACGAGCACGACATTGCCCCGACGCTCGGTCGGACCCGAGTCTCGAAGTTGACAACGAAGATGCTGACGGACCTCTACGGCGCCCACCAGCAGCGCGGGCTTGCTCCCGCCACGATCTACCAGATTCACGCCACGATCTCGGCGATGATGACGCAGGCGTGCATATGGGGCTGGCGTGAGTCGAATCCGGCGCAGTACGCCCGCACACCTCCGATCGAGAACAAGGTGCGAACGGTCCCGACGCCTGAAGAGGTCGCGCGCCTGATTCGAGACGCGAAGGCGTCGAGACGGCCGGAGTACGCCGTTGTTATCTACTTGGCCGCCACGTCGGGAATGCGACGAGGCGAGATCTGTGCGCTTCGGCTTGGGGACCACATCGACTGGGAAGCGCGATCGTTCGAGGTCTCCCGCAATCTGATTCAACTCAATGGTCAGCCTCTTCAGGAGCGTCTTACCAAGAACCGCAGGACACGGCTGATAGCCGCCGACAAGTTCACATTGGATCTACTTCACCAGCACGTCGAGTGGATGCGGGAGCGAGCCGGCGAGGCCGGGACAGACCTAGCGCCGAACGCGTTCCTGTTCTCCGACGCTGCCGATGGGGCGATCCCGTGGAAACCTGACTCGGTCACGCAGTACTTCGGCCGGCTCCGCGACCGGGTGGGACTAGATCATGTTGAGTTCCGGTCGCTTCGGCGCTTCATGGAAACCTACGGCCAGGACCTTGGTTTCTCTCTCGGGCAGGTTGCGCTGCGGGCGGGACACGATCCTGCGGTGGCGTCCAAGCACTACACCGGCAAAGTTCCTGAGACAGATCGAGCCCTGGCTGAGGCGATCTCGTTGCTCCTACAGGTACCTCTTCACTCAGAATAGGGCAGGCTCCTAGGCGATCCGGATTGGGTAGGCGCCTATTGCTGCATCGATGTGACGAGCGACGAGAAGAGCGTCCACGGCGCGAACGGGTTCGCCGTTCCCGAAGAACTCATTCTCGTAGACCGTGACGACAGACCCGACGACGGGGTCGTCCTCAAGCGTGTCTTTCAGCTCGTCGAGGAGGGACTCAAATACAGGGACGGCGATCCCTTGAATCTCCTGCTCTGGATCTCGATTGACGATCGGTTTAAGGGTGGTGATGAGACTCACAACACGCTCTTTGGCCTTGTAGGGGAAGTTCTTGGCGCTCATGCGACGTAGTCTGAGTATCCGCACCGACAATCATGAGCGAGAGCTAAAGGTTTGAGTCGGGGACAAGATTCATGGACGAATCTTGGATTGAGGACGGTTCCTGCCCGGACTCGGTGCCACCCGTGGTGCGTTTCCCCTGTTCGGAGGTGGTGGGCCCGCCGGGGTTCGAACCCGGGACCGAGCGATTATGAGTCGCATGCTCTAACCACTGAGCTACGGGCCCTCGTGTTCGAGCATCTTACCGCGTCCAGGTTCATCTCACGGGTGAGCCACCCGGCCATGAGCCACCGATCGGAAACGGCCTGATGTTGTCACCATCCAGCCGTTGGGCAACCATGGAGCCCGCTATGGAATCGACATCGCAGGGCCCGCTCGGCGGGGTTCGGATCATCGACCTGACCACTGTGGTCATGGGTCCGCTGGCGACACGAGCATTGGGTGACCTCGGGGCCGACATCATCCGGGTCGAGTCGCCGGGCGGTGATTTCATGCGGGACTTCGACCCCAAGAAGTCGCCGAAAATGGGGGCGTTCTCCATGAACGTCAACCGCAACAAGCGCTCCATCGTGCTTGACCTCAAGACCGAACTGGGCCGGGACACCTTGCTCGATCTGACCGAAACCGCCGACGCCTTCGTCACGAATCTGCGGCCCAAGGCACTGGTCAGCCTACGGGTGACCGATGCCGACCTTCGGTCCCGACGACCCGATCTGGTCTACTGCTCGGCCACTGGCTTCGGCAGCAATGGACCGTACGCCTCCAAGGCGGCCTACGACGACGTCATTCAGGCCGCGTCGGGGTTTGCCTCCATGTTCGCCTGGCTGGATGACGAGCCGGCCTTCGCCCCCACCATCGTGGCCGACAAGGTTGCGGCGCTCCACATCACCTATGCCGTACTGGCCGCCCTCTACCGCCGGGCCACCACCGGCGAGGGTGACTTCATCGAGGTTCCGATGGCCGAGTCGATGGCGACGTTCAACCTGGTGGAGCATCTCTCCGGCCATACCTTTCTCCCACCCGTGGGCCAGTTCAGCTATCTCCGCCTCCGGACCAAGCATCGGCGGCCCCGTCGATCGGCCGATGGGTGGGTCTGCATCCTGCCCTACAGCGACCGGAACTGGCGGGACTTCTTCCGGCTCGGCGGGCTGAACGACGCAGCCGACGATCCCCGGTTCGCCACCGTCAATTCGCGGATCACCCATGTCGACGAGCTCTACGGCCTTCTCGACGAGGTGGTGAAAACCCGAACCACGGCCGAGTGGATGGAGCTTTGCGATCAGCACTCCATCCCGGCGGTCCCGGTGGTCGACCTCGAGCGGATCGGCGACGATCCCCATTACCGAAAGGTCGGCCTGTTGGAAGAGCACCTACATCCCACCGAAGGCCCGTACCAGGTCACCCGAGACCCGCTCCTGTTTCGCTCCGGTTCGCCCGGGCTCCGCCACCATGCACCGAACCTGGGGCAACACACCGCCGAGATCCTGACCGAGATCGGCTACGGCGAGGATCGTATCGAGCAGATCCAGGCCCAGAACCCCGATCGGTGAGCGAGCAGGACCGCCAACACTGGGACAAGCGATACCAGGCCACCGGGGTCGCGCCGTCCATCGAGCCGCCGGCGTTCCTGACCGATCACCTCGACCTGATTCCGAGGACCGGAGCAGCGCTCGATATCGCCTGCGGCCGGGGTCGAGGCTCGCTGTGGATGGCGTCGATGGGTCTGGACGTGCTCGGTGTGGATG